>NZ_QTZH01000025.1:0-45541 GCF_003462585.1 Ruminococcus sp. OM04-4AA
TCTGATTTTTTTATAATCCGAATTAGTTAATAGTAGTGAAGCTTTTATAAAGGTAAAACAAGAAAGACACCTTAAATCGTTCGTGTTGTATAATAAAAGAAGAAAAGAGGGCTGAATTAGATGAATTATTATATCAGTGATTTACATTTGTTTCATGAAAACTCGATTAAGTTTGATGAAAGACCATTTGAAAGTCTGGATGAAATGCACGAGACGATCAAGAAACGATGGAATAGTAAAATAACAAATGGAGACAGGGTATTTATTCTTGGAGACATAAGTTATAGAGGTAAAAATGAAGATTTGATTGCTTATATTTCTACATTGAAGGGACAAAAAATACTTGTGAAAGGAAATCATGATGATGTGTCGGATTATAGATATCATCAGCTTTTTGCAGAAGTTTGTGATTATAAAGAAGTTCATGATTCAGCTAATGGAAAGAATTATAATCTCGTTTTAAGCCATTATCCAATTTTTAGTTGGAAAAGGATGGGAAAAGGATTCATTTTATTATATGGTCATACGCATGACAGTAATGAGGATACTTATTATCAAAGCTGTTTGATGAAAATGGTGGAAAGCGATTGTCAGCATGTGTATAAAACAGAAGTTAAAGCAATAAATGTAGGATGCATGAAACCCTGGATGAATTATGAACCGCGAACATTGACAGAATTATTGTCCTATCCACAATGAATTAGATGCTAGAAGGGAGATAGTTTTATGGCTACATATGTTATTTCGGATATTCATGGACAGTACAACATGTTTATAGAATTACTCGATAAGAGTGATCTAAAAGATACGGATACTTTATACATTTTGGGAGATGTGCTTGATAGGGGGCCTCAGCCTATTAAGACAATAAGAAAGCTTATGGAAATGCCAAATGCAATATGCCTGGTCGGTAACCATGAATTTATGGCGATGAAATGTCTGGGATTTTTGATGAAAGAAATTTAAACAGACGGGAAGAATTTAAAATGAAGGGGAAAATAGCAGCTTTAAGACCCGTAAATGTTGGATCTGTCACATCAATATGTGTTCGGATAGCCTGAACACCATGCAGCATCTCTTTTCTTATTAACAGTAATGATTTGAAATAATGTCATTACCGTTAGGTTGCTATTTGTTCTTTACGCACAAATCATAGCATCCGGTCAGAATACAGTCAATAAAATGCAAAATCAACGCTTTTATTTTATTCTTGCGTACAAAAAAAGTCAATTCACTTTGTGCGTTACACACAAAATAAACCGGACAGATGTAAAAGCATTATCTCCTGAAAAAACGACATCATAAATATTTTTGCGAGTTTCCTGTAAGGAGTACACTGACTCAAAATCTCTTGCAAGTATATCGCTGTAGCGATATACTTAATACATAAGGAGGAGCTGGTATGAAAAAAATATTATATCATGGATCAGAATTCTTAATTGAAAAACCAGAGTTCGGGAAGGGTGCCAGACACAATGATTACGGAAGAGGTTTTTATTGTACAGAAAATATAGAATTAGCAAGAGAGTGGGCATGTGCAAAGCAAAAAAATGGATATGTGAATATTTATGAATTGGACATGGAAGGATTAAAAGTATTGAATCTGAATGATTCAAAATACCACATATTGAATTGGCTTGCTATTCTTGCAGATAATAGAACGTACTGGCAGAATGGAAGTATTGCAGAAGAGGCAAAAAAATACATAAAAGAGCATTTCCTGATAGATATTACTCCATATGATATTATTGTAGGATATCGTGCAGATGATTCATACTTTTCGTTTGCCCAGGATTTTGTTTCGGGAGTAATTTCGTTGGAAAAATTATCCGAGGCGATGCGGTTAGGTAAATTGGGCGAGCAGATTGTATTAAAAAGTCCGAAAGCTTTTGAGACGATTTATTTTCAGAATTATGAAAATGTAGATGCGGAAATATATTATATCAAGAAAGCGGAGCGCGAGCGTGAAGCAAGACGAGAATATAGAAGACGTAAAAAAGAAAGTGCAGATATTCATGAGTTATTCATGCTGGACATCATGAGGGAGGGTATGGAAAATGGTGATACACGCTTATTCAGATGATTATCTTACGTCAGCCCAACGAATATTGGGAGATATGTTGGATTTCGCGGTGAACACATATGATATGGATATTGATAAATTTTTTGAAATGTTTCTGGTTTCAAATGTGTCACGGCAATTTGAAATTGGAAATCCTACTTATGTAGCCGGAAAAACAGGGTGTGAGTTAGTCAAAGAAGTGATTCGGGATTCTGGGTTAGTAATGGAAGAGTACCCAGATGAGATGTATTTGGATAAATCACCAGAATATTGGAGTGGCTGGGCATTGGCCTATTATCAGTGGTATCGAGGAAGAACATTTTCACGCATCTACAGGGCGGTATCAATGACGGAAATTCGAAATATGTATGAAGTATACCACGAGATGGATTTGGCACATTTCGTGGAGCGGTTGGATGAATTATGGAACCAACATTATCCGGAGACAAATCTGAAACGAATTCGTGATTTGGCGGGACTATCACAGCGAGAACTGGCAGAACTGTCAGGAGTATCTGTGCGGCAGATACAACTCTTTGAGCAAAGACAGAGAGATATCAATCAGACCAGAGCAATTGATGTGTTGCGATTGAGCAGGGCGCTTGGATGCAAGAATGAAGATTTGCTGGAACTATGAGGATCAGGCTAAAGCAAAGAATCGTCTAAAGACAGCGAGATATGGGAAAGACCTGCATCTCGCTGTTAAAATAGATGCTCCTGAGTTGGTGTTTTAGGAAATTGTCTTAAGGACTCTTTTTAGAATTGAAGTCAGAACAGGGGCAGTTATTGCAGTAAAGATCATTCCAGGAGCTGCGCTTACTACTAAAGGCTGCCAGGCAACACCCAAGATTGTTGCCAATACCAGTCTGGCTGCAAACGTTCCGGCAGGACCAGCAATAATGAGGGCCAGTGGGTCCTTTTTTAATACTGTTAAGATAAGACCGGCTACAATACGGTACACCATTGCGATAATGACATTGTATATAGTCTGAAGACCTAATATCATCCCAATAATGCTGGCAATGATGCCGATGGTAAGATAATGTAGAAATCCTCTGATTCTTCCGATGCTTATGGCTAATGGGGCTGATAATTGAAATTCAGTTCCTGGAATGGGTGATGGGATTTTAAATAAGCCCGAGATGAACAGCAGAACAACCCACATGCCGTCCATAGTCAGATTTTTGACGCTAAAAAAATGATTGGATAAAATTCTTTCTTTTGATTCTTCTGTAGTACTCATAGTTTTCCCATCCTTTTGTTTAAAATATTTCTGCCATTTCCCATTGAGAGAGATTAAAAGCAAAGTTATTGTATACAATAAGCAACTAATTGTCAACCATTAAATAAAAAAGGTTGACAATTAGTTGCGAGTAAGTATATACTTTGCCTAAAGTATGCAAGAAAAAAGGAGAATGCAATGGGAAAAGGGATATTTGTAACCGGTACAGGTACGGATGTTGGTAAAACATACGTTACAGGATTGATTATAAAAAAGATAAAAGAGAACGGGATGACTCCAGGCTATTTTAAAGCTGCTATGAGTGGAAATGAAAGAGAGGAAGATGGAACGCTGATTCCTGGTGACGCTTTGTGGGTTAAGAATGTATCAGGAATCTCCCAGTCAGTAGAGGAAATGTGCCCGTATGTCTATGAGCATGCTTATTCTCCGCATCTGGCTTCACGTCTGGAAGGAAATCATGTTGAGATGGCAGTTGTTTTGGATAATTATAGAAAAGTAAAAGAGAAATACGACTATATAACAGTTGAGGGAAGTGGCGGTATTTTATGTCCGATCTGTTTTGATGAGGCACGTATTGGGTTGACAGATATAATAGATGAGATGGAACTTGACTGCATTCTGGTTGCAGATGCAGGACTTGGAACAATCAATAGTGTTGTACTAACTTATGAATATATGAAAAACAGAAATATGAATATAAAAGGAATGATTTTTAATCATTATATAGCGGATAATATCATGCATGAAGATAATATACGCATGTGCGAATATATGACGGGGCTTCCAACTCTGGCGAAAGTTTCCATGGGAGACGTGGACTTGAATATTGATATAGCAGAATTAATTTCATTATACAGATAACAATATAACGGAATGAGGAAAGCAAAAATAAGAATAATTTTAGGAGATAAACTTATGATCTGGTATCCATATGTACAGATGAAGAAAATGAAGACACCATATAAAATTGTAGATGCAGAAGGAGTTTATTTGTATACGCAGGATAATAAAATGATAGATTCCGTATCTTCCTGGTGGTGTATGATACATGGCTATAAAAATAAAGAAATTAACGAAGCAATGAAGAATCAGATTGATCAATTCAGTCATGTTATGCTGGGTGGGCTTACTCATGAACCAGTCTTGAAATTATCAGAAAAACTAAAAGATTTTCTCCCGGGAGATCTTGATTACTGTTTTTTTTCAGATTCGGGTTCGGTTGCTGTAGAGGTTGCCTTGAAAATGGCATTGCAATTTAATATTAATCGTGGCAGCGGAAGAAAAAAACTCCTTTCGCTTACCAGCTCGTATCATGGAGATACATTTATGTGTATGAAGGCCGGAGATGATGAGGATTATCATTTTATATTATCAGAAGATGATAAGAAGGATGTAATTCACATTCCAACGGAAATGGATGCATTGGAAAAAGTATTTCGGACACACGGAAATGAATTTTATGCATTTATTGTAGAGCCACTTCTTCAGGGAGCCGGCGGGATGAAAATGTATAGTATTGATTTCCTGAGAAGGGCAAGAGAACTTTGCAATGAATATGATGTTGTTTTTATATTTGATGAAGTTGCAACTGGTTTCGGACGTACTGGAAATCGTTTTGTGTCTGATCTTGTACTTCCGGATATTATCGTGCTTGGAAAAGCATTGACTGCCGGGTATATAGGACATGCAGTGACAGTAGCAAATCATAAAATATATAATGGATTCTATTCTGATAAGGATACAGATGCACTTATGCATGGTCCTACATTTATGGGAAATCCGGTCGCATGCAGTGCAGCATTAAAATCTATAGAAATATTTGAGCGTGAAAATTATATGGAAAAAATCAAGCATATAGAGGATATGGTTAGAAATCTGGTCTCCGGATTCACTCATCCGCTTATCAAAGAAATCAGATATATGGGTGGTTGTCTTTGTTTCCAGGTACATGACCCATCATGTCTTATCGGATTTCAGGAGTATGCATATCAACGAGGAGTATTTTCAAGACCATTTCTCGATATTATGTATGCCATGTTTCCGTATATCATACAGGATAATGAGATCAGGCAGATTGTTGATGTCATGAAAGACTGGTTCACTGAACAGAAAGGAATTTAATCTATGAGTGCGGAGGAATTGTACAGTATTAAGATGCGTGCAAGCAAAAAGGAAAACGGTACGGATGTACACATATCCGGAGCAGAGAAAATCGTTGAGGCACCGGATGTTGATATATTTGCCAATGCGCTGATAGAGAGAGGAATGCATCATTCCAAGGGTGAAGCAGATGCGTTGAACTTGAAGATAAATAAAGTCTGCAAGGAGAACATTATTTATCTTGATGCACTTTCAGTAGAGACAATTGAGGTCGAAACATGGGAAAAAGGGCAGGAAGAGATAAAAAAATATTTAAAAGAAACTGGAATAGACAATCCGCAAGATGTCATGCAATTCTTAGATGAAACTTATGCCATGAGAGGAGCTATGCTTCTTGATGTTGACAGGCTCATTCGTTTAGAACCGGATAAAAAACGTGGGATTCGTGCTACCAATATGGATCAGGAGAGAATGAAAGGGGACAGAATCGGAAACGAGAAGAATCATTATGAAGAAGCAATTGTACTTGCGACAAAAGTGGCAAATTGTCCTGGTATTATTGGTGAGATATGTATTTCAGATGATCCCGAGTACGTGACCGGTTATGTGAGCTCAAAAGAAATCGGTTATAGAAGAATCACGAAGATGAAGAGAATGGGGAGCGAAAAAGGAGGAAGAATATTTCTGTTTCGAGGAACAGATGCAGAAGAACAAAAAGCAATTGATTTTCTTCAGAATCAGCATGTGATCGTCAGAAATGTACCCAAAAAGATTTGCAAAAAATCAGATATGAAAAGACCACAGAAGTGGGATAAAATTGATAAAGCACTGGTATCTTTAAAAGAAAACCATCTTTTTCGCACAATGAAGACAATAGAATCGGCACAGAGTTCACATGTAACTATAGATGGAAAAGATTATGTATTAATGGCATCCAATAACTACCTGGATATTGCCAGTCATCCTTCCATAAAATCAGCAGTCGTAGAATCGACAGCTATGTATGGATTTGGCTCCGGTGGCTCCAGACTTACAACCGGAAATACAGTGATACATAATGCACTGGAGAATAAGATTGCTTCCTACAAGGAAACAGAAGCAGCGATCGTGTTTAACACAGGATATGTTGCAAATGTAGCAACAATATCCGCAATGGTGAAAAAAGGAGATACTGTTTTTAGTGATGAATTAAATCATGCAAGTATTATTGATGGATGCCGTCTTTCAAAAGCCAAAATTGTAACATATGCTCATAATGATATGGATGATCTGCGAAAAAAAATACAAGAGAATCCATGTGAGACAGGCATTGTTGTCAGTGATGCAGTTTTTTCTATGGATGGAGATATATTAAAGCTTCCGGAATTTCTTGATATCTGTGAAGAGAATCAATTGTTTTCCATGGTAGATGAAGCACATTCCACAGGAGTGATCGGCAAAACCGGTCATGGAATCCGGGAATACTGGCAGGAAAAAAGACAGGTAGATATTTTAATGGGAACATTTAGTAAGTCGATAGGTGGCGAAGGTGGTTATGTGGCCGGAGAGACAAGACTGATAAACTATCTGAGAAATGTGGCAAGAGGATTCATATTTTCTACTTCACTTTCGCCAGTAACCATGGCTGCGAATCTGGCTGGAATCGAAGTTCTTGAAAAGGAAATCTCAAGAGTAACAAAATTGCAGTACAATGTAAAATATTTTTGTAGACAACTCGGGAAATATGGTATCAATGTAAAATCTGAAACTGCCATAATTCCTGTTATTATTGGTGATGAGGAAAATGCACTGACAGTTTCCAACTATCTTCATGAGAATGGATATTTTATATCAGCGATACGTTATCCAACTGTTGCTAAAGGAGCAGCAAGGCTTAGAGTCGCGCTTATGTCCAGCCATACAGAAGCAGAACTGAAAAAGTGTGCAGAATTAATAGGAAAAGCCTTATTGATGAAGTAAAAATATGTTAACACTTTAGGAGTGAATAATCATCCAAAGACAGCGAGATATGGAAAAGACCTGTATCTCGCTGTCTTTTTATTAAGAAATTCTTAGTTTTCATCTGCAACAGTTTTTTTATTTGTAGACTCTAGTGTATATAACCTATAATAAAGATAATGTGAAACTATTCATAGACTTCATGAACCAATACAGGTGATTCACAAAAATGGTTATAAGAATCTTCAAATGAAAAAGATGATTCGAGAGGAGGGAACGAATGAAGGATAAAGAAAATTCAAGGGAAATACAATTCAAAGAGGAATTGGTTCGCAAGGCCAAGAATGGAGATACGAAAGCATTTTCCCTGTTATATGCCGGCGTTTGCAAGGAAATGTATAAATTCGCATTATATATGATGAAGCATACAGAAGATGCAGAAGACGCGGTAAGTGAGACCGTTATATCTGCATTTGAAAATATTGCGAAGCTCAAGAATGAGAGTAGTTTTAAAAGCTGGATCTTTACAATTTTAGGAAATCAATGCAGAAAAATGTTGGGAAAGCGTGGAAATCATGTGTCAGAGGAAGAGACACCAGAGGCTGGACACGAACCGGACTATGAGCAACATTTTGATGTGAAGGAGGCATTCGCAAGGCTTGAGGAAGAAGAGCGTATGATCCTTTCGTATTCTGTATTCGCTGGATATGGAAGTGAGGAAATTGCGCAGATGCTTGAGATGAATGCAGCAACGGTTCGATCAAAGAAAAGCAGGGCACTTGGGAAGATGCGTAAGATGTTGGAAGCAGGATGATCTATAAGAGCTGGAGTTGAAAAAAATAGAAGAAGGAGGCGGAAAAGATGGAAGAAAATAGAGAAAAGAACAATAAGAAGATTGAGAATGAAAAGCGTTTAGAACAAGATTTGAGACAGATGGCAGATGATGTGATCCTTCCGGACTCACTGGAGCCGGAGGCAATTCAGAAAATGCTTCAGGCAAGACAGGAAGAAAAGCAGCAGGGATCAAAAACGAAAAAGAACAAAAAGAACTGGAAACGTATCGTTCCGATCGCAGCGGCGGCATGTGTCTGTGTGATAGTTGGAGCGACAGTTGGAATCAAGCAGATCAACAAAGGAAACAACAAAACATTAGATGCAGCGACTATCGCATCAGCAGCAGATCAGAAAGAGACAACCCAGACACTTATAACAGCGAAAGATTATAAAGAAATTGAAAAATGTATCAAAGAGTACAATAAGCAGATGGCACGGGACAACAACAGTATGGCCATTGGAATGTATGAAAGTGCATCTTCATCAGACGCAGCATCAGCAGAAAGTAGTAATGTTAGTGATACCGGAGCTTATTCAGATACGAATCTCCGTGAGAACGGCGTGGGGGAAGCCGATATTGTCAAAACCGATGGAAAAAACATTTATACACTGTGTCGGAGTGTTGTGACAATCACAGCTATTGACAATGGGTCCATGGAAAAGCTGGCCTCGATCGAACAGGATGCAGAACGCTATGTAGAAGACATTTATGTACAGGATGATAAATTAGTTCTGTTCGGTACGTTAGGAAGACAAGTCGGAAATTCAGAGGATTCAGAAGCTTATGATGGATATTATGAGAACAATACGTATGTCCAGGTATATGACATCAGTGACCCGTCAAATCCGAAAGAGATCGGTAACATGGAACAGAGCGGAGGATATAATACATCCAGGATTGTTGATGGATATGTCTATGTGCTTAGTCAGTTCCATCCTTACGAAGACAATGTTACAGCAAGAGATCTGTGGTATATTCCGGAAGTGCAGGGAAAATCTATTGAAGCAGAAAATATTTATATGCCACAGGAAGCAGAAGGAAATGAATATACGATCATTACAGCATTTTCATTAGATAATCCATCAGAAAAAACAGACAGTAAGGCTGTTTTTGGTTATTCGGATGTGTGTTATGTAAGCGAAAATAATATTTATATTACAAGTAATTATTATGAAGATTCAGATGTGAGCAGAACATTGATCCGCAAGATTTCTTATACAGATGGAAAGCTTGTTGGTGTTGCTCAGACGAAGATCAAAGGAATGCTGAACGATTCTTTCAGCATTGATGAGTATGAAGGAAACCTTAGATTAGTTACAACAATCGATGAGATTTATTCGAATGATGATATTATGCCATTAAATGAGACGGCAGATAAGACTGAAAAAGCCGTTGCTGAAAATGTTAAGGATGCGGTACCTGGTACAAATTCACTTTATGTACTGAATGACAAACTGGAGATCATTGGCTCCATTCACAATCTGGCAAAGGATGAAACAATCTATTCCGCAAGATTTATGGGAGATACAGGATATTTCGTTACTTACCGTCAGGTGGATCCATTGTTCTCGGTAGACCTTTCAGACCCGGAGAATCCGAAGCTTCTTGGAGAGCTTAAGATTCCTGGATTTTCCGAATATCTGCATCCATATGGAGACGGAAAACTGCTTGGCATAGGGATGGATGTAAGTGAAGATGGATTTACAACAGAAGGTGTGAAACTTTCGATGTTTAATGTTACAGATCCATCCAATGTAACAGAGGAAAATAAGTATACAATTGAAGAAAGCTATGGCACAGATGTAGGATACAATTATAAAGGTGTATTTGTAGATGTTCAGAAGAATCTGTTCGGGTTTGTTACCTATCATGATGGAGTGACTTATCAGTTGTATACGTATGATGAGGCAGAAGGATTCAAAGAAGTCATGAGCAGACAGCTGAGCGGATATGAAGGCAGCAGAGGACTGTATATTGGTGACGTATTCTATCTTGTAAGCGGAAATATGATAGAATCTTATTCCATGAATGGATTTGAGAAGATGGATGATATTGTTCTGTAAATAATTTGTAACTGTTCAGAGCTAACCTCCAAAATACTACGCATTTTGGAGGTTGGCGTATCCGCCAAATAAAATTTCAAAAACAGTTTAAAAAATGCAAGTATTTTATACCTTTTTTTGAAATTTTGCTTGGCTCTGAACAGTTACAATATTTTGGATTGACAGTTTGTAAGACGAAAATTATACTAATAGGAGATGGAATTTGTTTGAAATTGTAGTTTTGTAATAAGAGAAAAGGGGTTAGAAATTATGAGTTCCAGAAATAAAGGAATTTGCTTTATTATATTGTCGGCATTTTCATTTGCGTTAATGGGTGCCTGTGTCAGGCTTGCGGGGGATGTGCCGTCCATACAGAAAAGCTTTTTCCGAAATCTGGTTGCATTCTTTGTTGCACTTATAATGATTGTGCGAAGTGGTGACGGATTTGAAATCAAGAAGGGAACTTAGGTTATATGGTTTTGCGTGCAACATTTGGCACGCTGGGAATCCTTTGTAATTTTTATGCAGTAGATCATCTGGTACTTTCAGATGCATCTATGCTGAACAAAATGTCTCCGTTTTTTGTTATTTTATTTTCGTTTCTTCTGTTGAAAGAGAAATTAAAACCGGCGCAGGCAATTGCAATTTTTGTTGCATTTATCGGAAGCCTGTTTATCATTAAGCCAACCTTTACAAATATGGAACTCTTTCCGTCAGTGATCGGTCTATGTGGGGGAATCGGTGCCGGTATTGCGTATGCAATGGTAAGGATTCTTGGTCAGAGAGGTCAGAAAGGAAGCTCTGTTGTTCTGTTTTTCTCAGGGTTTTCCTGCATCGTGACACTTCCGTATCTGTTATTTAATTTCCATCCAATGACAGGAGCGCAGATTCTGGCACTGTTTGGTGCCGGACTTGCGGCAGCAGGAGGACAATTTGGAATTACTGCAGCATATTATCATGCACCTGCGAAAGAGATATCAATCTATGATTATTCTCAGATTATTTTCTCTACGATTCTCGGATATTTTCTTTTCGGACAGGTTCCGGACAAGTACAGTGTGCTTGGATATGTGATCATTCTCACAATGGCGGCATGGATGTTCTTCTATAATAAAAGACCGGAAGAAAAAGAATAGAAACTGTTTGAAGCCAAATATATTTCAGATGAAAAGGATTATAAAATCATGGATTTTGCAAGACTTGAGAAAAATATTATAGATGTAATAAAGGAAGAACAGGCGAAGCTGGGCTACCGTAAGGAGAAGATTCGTCTGTATTATCCGCTGAGTTCTCTGAATCATTTCTTTCAGTTAGATGTGGATGAGACAGGAATGCAGGAAAAATTGAGCCGGTTTTCTGAGTATGAAGAAGGGAAGCTTGGAAGTGTTGAAGTGACAAATAAGGGGGAGCGGTTCTGTTTTCATATTCCGGAGGAAGGTGCAGAATATGTACACAATAATATGAAAGAGAATGAATTCATCAAAGACCTGATTGGGTTGATCTCTCATCATGGCTGCAAGATGCAAGATATCTTTGAACTGT
The DNA here is from genome assembly GCF_003462585.1 of Ruminococcus sp. OM04-4AA. Taxonomy (NCBI): domain Bacteria; kingdom Bacillati; phylum Bacillota; class Clostridia; order Eubacteriales; family Oscillospiraceae; genus Ruminococcus; species Ruminococcus sp. OM04-4AA. The sequence goes on from NZ_QTZH01000025.1 coordinate 11,763, forward strand.
TCCGTCAGCATTCGGATCAGATTACGATCGAAGAGATGCACAGCGATGAATTTGATTATATGATCTGCTTTGAAAATGATCCGGAGGATACTTACCGGTATTGCTTTAAAGATGAAGGATGCCATATCATTTACCATAGATCCTGCCGGAAGATTATGAAGAATTTAGATTTGGAAAATAACTGTCAGGTCAGACAAAAAGGAGAAAAAAGTGAAGCTTACAATACTTGGAACAGGAAATGCAACCGTTACGGAGTGTTATAACACATGCTTTGTGATCAGTGATGACGACCGTCATTTTATGGTAGACGGTGGTGGCGGAAATACGATTCTTCATCAGTTAAAAGCAGCAGGACTTAACTGGATGGATATGAGAGATATTTTTGTGACACACAAGCATATCGACCATCTTCTTGGAATTATCTGGATGATGCGTATGATTCTTCAGAATATGAATAGAGGAAAATACGAAGGAGAAGCTACAATTTACGGACACGAAGAAGTAATCCGTATTCTGAAAGAGATGGCAGGTGAAGTTCTTTCGGCGAAGGAGATGAAATATATAGATGATCGTCTTTACATGGTCGTAGTAGAAGATGGAGAAGAACGTGAGATTATTGGAAAGAAAGTAACATTTTTCGATATTCATTCTACAAAGGCAAAACAGTTTGGATTTTGTATGCAGTTAGATGAGGATGAGAAACTGACCTGTTGCGGAGATGAGCCGTACAATGAACTGGAGCAGAAATATGCTGAGAACAGTACATGGCTCTTGCATGAGGCATTCTGTCTCTACGGACAGGCGGATGAATTCAAGCCATATGAGAAGCATCACTCCACAGTAAAAGATGCATGTGAGATGGCATCAGACCTGAATGTGGAGAATCTGATTCTGTATCATACAGAAGATAAGAATATTGAACACAGACAGGAGTTGTATCTGGAAGAAGGCAAAGTTTATTATGATGGAAATCTGTTTGTGCCGGATGATCTGGATGTAATAGAACTATAAGAAATTTAATCCCACATCAAGTTTGTTATATGCTATACTTTGTTTATGATCAGGTTGAATTGATAAATTCAGGGAGAGGTGAAGGAGAATGCTTGAGTTAGTAACAGGAGGCAGCGGAAGCGGAAAATCAGCTTATGCGGAAAGCCGGATCTGTGAATGGAACAGGCAGGATCCGAAGCCTCTCTTTTATATTGCAACCATGTATCCTTATGGGGAAGAGACAGAAAAGAAGATTGAGAGACATCGGATGCTTCGTAAAGGAAAAGGGTTTGAGACATTAGAGTGGTATACAGGACTTAAGCTACATTTGGAAGAGGGATCATTACAAGGCTCAGATGTGCTTCTCGAATGTATGTCGAATCTCGTGGCAAATGAAATGTATATGGAATCCGGTGCAGGATGTCATGCAGATCAAGCCATTCTGGAAGGGATCCGAGAATTGAATCAACAGTGTTCGAATCTGGTGATCGTGACAAATGAAGTGTTTTCCGAATCGGTTCCGGATTCGCCGGAGATGAAAGAATACAAAAGGATTCTTGGCAGGATCAACTGTGAAATTGCAGCGATGGCAGATCAGGTGACAGAAGTTATTTATGGAATTACACAGCAGAAAAAGAAACCGGATACGCTAGTCAATAGAACAGAAAAACCTGGCGTGGAGAGTAACAAATCAGGAGAGTCGGTGATGTGTCAGAAAGAAAATAGAGCTCATATAATTATAGGTGGTGCATTCCAGGGAAAAGCACAGTATGCAACGAAAATTTATCCGGGACTTGAGCTGACAGACGGGATCAATTGTTCGCTGGATGAGATTGAAAATTGTGTGGCAATCAATAAATTCCATTCATTTACAAGGCGCTGGCTTTTGGAAGGAAGAACAAAGGAAGCGTTGCTGACGACACTAGAGAAGAATGAAAATCTACAATTACTAATTAGTGACGAAATCGGATATGGTCTTGTACCCGTTGATGATTTTGAAAGAGAATACAGGGAATTTCACGGGCGTGTCATGACAGAACTTGCAGAACAGGCAGATTGTGTAGAACGTGTTGTGTGTGGGATTCCGCAGAGAATAAAGTGAAAGGAAATTAGTGATGCTTTCAGAGATAGAACAGGTACTTCCTTCTGAAATAGAGAAGAGAAGTTTTGAGATTATAACAGAAGAATTAAAAGAGATGGGAAAGATTCTCTGTCCGGAGACAGAACTGATCGTGAAACGCTGTATTCACACAAGCGCTGATTTTGAGTATGCGGACAGTCTTGTTTTTACAGAAGGTGTTGTGGAGAAAGCAAAGGATGCTATCCGCAGAGGTGTGCCGATTATCACAGATACACAGATGGGAAAAGCAGGAATTAATAAGAAACGTCTGGCAGAGTATGGCAGTGAAGTGCTTTGTTTTATGTCGGATGAAGATGTGGCAGAGATGGCGAAAAAGAATGGCACAACAAGAGCGGTGGCAAGTATGGATAAGGCAGCTGCACTGGGAAGAGAGGCTATCTTTGCAGTTGGAAATGCACCGACAGCATTGGTACGGCTTTATGAGTTGATCAAAGAAGGAAAGATTAATCCGGAATTAATCATTGCAGTTCCGGTAGGGTTTGTAAATGTCGTGCAGTCAAAGGAACTGATCTTAAGTCTGGAAGATACACCGTCGATCGTGGCACGGGGAAGAAAAGGTGGAAGCAATATTGCCGCATGTATTTGCAATGCTTTATTATATCAGATGTAAAACAGATGTAAAAAAACTTTGTTAGAACTTGTTAGAAAGATAGAATAGTGGTATTATAAGACTGTTTGATTAGAAAAAAGAATAGAGAGGGAACAAAACGTGACCTATAAAGAAGCAAGGGTATATTTGGACGAGATGTCGAAATACGGAAGTGTACTTGGCTTAGATACGATTCGAGGTCTGTTGCGTGAGCTTGGGAATCCACAGGATGACTTAAAGTTTATACACATTGCAGGAACGAATGGCAAGGGATCTGTGCTTGCATACACTTCAACAATATTAAGTGAGGCAGGATACAGAACCGGGCGCTATGTCTCACCGACAGTAATCTCTTATCTGGAGCGGATTCAGATTGACGGAACATGGATTTCGGAAGATGAATTTGCAGAATTGACAGAGAATGTAAAAGAAGCTATTGCCCGGATGGAGGCGGCCGGAGAGGAATCTCCGACAGTCTTTGAAGCAGAAACGGCAATAGCTTTTCTGTATTTTAAGAAGAAAAAATGTGATCTGGTCGTACTGGAGTCCGGTCTTGGAGGAATTCTGGATGCAACGAACATCATCGGAGCACCGGTGTGTGCAGCGTTTGCAACGATCAGTGTGGATCATCTTGGTGTGATCGGAGATTCGTTGGAAGAGATTGCGCAGAACAAGGCTGGAATTATTAAGCCTGGATGTGCAGTAGTATCTGCGAAGCAGAAAGAAAATGTTCGGGAGATTCTGAAAAAAACTGCAGAAGAAAAAGGCTGTCCTTTCACAGAAGCACAGCCTGAACAGATGATGATTTTTGAAGATTCCTACCACGGAATTACATTTTCTTATAAAGAATATGAAAAGATGCATAGTCCGCTTGCAGGCCAGTGCCAGAGAGAGAATCTTGCAACAGCGCTCGAAGTTATCCGCTGTCTGAACAGATTGGGGTATCGAGTTACAGAAGCGCAGGTGCGAGAGGGGCTTTCAAAGACGAGATGGACAGGACGGTTTACCTGCCTGTCAGAGTCCCCGTTATTTTTCGTAGACGGAGCGCATAATGAAGACGCAGCATTAAAGCTGAAAGTGACGGTAGAACGTTATTTTTCGGATTATAAGAAAATCTTTATCATGGGAGTCTTTAAAGATAAAGAATATGAGAAAATCACATCTATTCTTTGCCCGTTGGCAGAAAGTATATATACTGTTAGTCTTCCAAATAAGGAGAGGACGCTTCCGGCAGAAAAGCTGGCAGAAGTAGTGAAGAAACATTGTCAGAAAGTGAAAGCTGAACAGACCATCGAAACAGCTGTTGAGGATGCAAGTAAAGAGGCAATGACCCAAGGCAAGGATATTGCGCAGAAAACTGTGATTCTTGCATGCGGATCCCTGTCTTATCTTGGAGAGGTTCAGCGGATCGTGTTGAATAACCGGCAGTGAGATATAGGAGAGAAATATAAAATGATAGATCATGAAAAAGTAGAACAGGCAGTCCGTCTTTTGTTGGAAGGAATCGGTGAAGATGTGAACCGCGAAGGTCTTATAGATACACCTGACAGGATCGCCAGAATGTATGAAGAGATATATGGTGGAATGGAAGAAGATGCGGGAGTTCATCTTATGAAGACATTTACGGTAGAAAGCAGTGAGATGGTGATAGAGAAAGATATTACATTCTATTCAACCTGTGAGCATCATCTACTTCCATTTTATGGAAAAGCACATATAGCCTATATTCCGGATGGAAAAGTCGTAGGACTGAGCAAACTTGCGCGCACGGTTGAAGTATTCGCCAGACGACTTCAGCTGCAGGAACAGCTGACAGGACAGATTGCAGATGCATTGATGGAGTATATGCAGCCGAAAGGTGCTCTGGTTATGGTGGAAGCAGAGCATATGTGTATGACAATGCGTGGAATCAAGAAACCGGGAAGCCAGACAGTTACATTGGCACGAAGAGGTGTGTTTGAGACAGACCCGACATTAGAAGAAAGATTCTTCCGTATGCTTGGAAGATAAAGAATACGTAAAGGAAAAGAAGTGAACAGACTTGAAACAGGAAAATATGTATCGGTTAAATGAAGTGGTCCATCACTGGATCTATCAGGATTATTATGGAAGAATCAAGCGGTTAGAGAAGGAGCGTATCTTTTGCTGTCATCAGATGACACATCTTCTGGATGTAGCAAGGATCGCATATATTAAAAATCTGGAAGAGAACCTTGGGTTTGAGAAAGATGTGATCTATACAGCAGCAGTACTTCATGACATTGGAAAATCATTTCAATATAAATGGACAATTCCGCATGAAGTAGCTGGGGAAAAGATTGCAAAAGAGATTTTAACAACATTACCTGAAGATGCACAGTTTACAGAAGAGGAACAGCAGCAGATTCTTTTGGCTATCCGTGGTCATCGTAGAAAACATGAGGGAATGGAACCGATTGAGGAATTGTTTTATGATAGTGACAAACGCTCGCGTATGTGCCATTCCTGTCCGGCACAGAAACAGTGTAACTGGACGGAAGAAGAGAAGAATATGGAGATAGAGATATGAGAATTGGCGGAAAAGAATTTGACCTGAAAAAAAATACCTATATCATGGGAATTCTGAATGTAACACCGGATTCCTTTTCTGACGGAGGAAGATACGACGGACTGGATCGTGCGATCGAACATGCGAAGCAGATGATTCAGGAAGGCGTGGACATCATTGATGTCGGTGGAGAATCAACTCGTCCGGGACATGTACAGATTACAGAAGAGGAAGAAATTGCTCGTGTTGTTCCGGTTATCAAGAAACTGAAAGAAGAGTTTGATATTCCGGTATCGATCGATACTTATAAAAGTGCAGTTGCAGCAGCGGCAATCGAGGCGGGCGCAGATCTTGTAAATGATATCTGGGGATTGAAATATGATCCGGAGATGGCAGGATTGATCGCAAGAACAGGAGTAGCCTGCTGTCTGATGCACAATCGTGACAATACGGATTATCAGAATTTCCTTGCAGATTTTATGAGTGATATGAGAGAATGTGTTGAGCTTGCAAAGAATGCAGGAATTGCGGATGATAAGATCATTCTTGATCCGGGAGTAGGATTTGGTAAGACATATGAGATGAACCTCGAAATCATTGATAAACTTGAAATCATGAAAGAACTTGGATATCCGGTACTTCTTGGAACTTCAAGAAAATCAGTGATCGGTCTGACACTGGATCTTCCGGTAGAAGAACGTGAAGAGGGAACGATGGTTACAACAGTTTACGGAGTGCAGAAGGGTTGTGCATTTGTCCGTGTTCATGATGTGGAGAAGAATAAGAGAGCAATCCGTATGACAAGAGCATTAATGAGAGAACATGAGGTATAGGGGACAGATGCAGAAGAAGTTCGATGAAATCAGAATTGAAGATTTGGAAGTGTTTGCAAATCATGGTGTGTTTCCGGAGGAAAATACATTAGGACAGAAGTTTGTTGTCTCAGCAGTGCTTTTTACAGATACCAGGATGGCGGGAAAAACAGATGATCTGACAGCGTCCATCCACTACGGAGAAGTCAGTGCATTTATTACTGAATTTTTACAGAAAAACACCTATCAGTTATTAGAACGTGCAGCGGAAGAACTGGCTGAAGCGTTGCTTCTTGAGTGGGACAGAATAGAAAGAGTATCTCTGGAGATTAAGAAACCATGGGCTCCTGTTCGACTGCCGCTAAAAACAGTTAGTGTAAAGATTGAACGTGAATGGCACACAGCTTATATTGCATTAGGATCGAACATTGGAGATAGCAAGTCATATCTGGATTATGCGGTGAAAGCATTGAATAAACTTCCGACGAGTCAAGTTGAGATCGTATCTGAATACCTTGTGACACCACCATATGGAGTGACAGATCAGCCTGATTTCCTGAACGGCTGCCTGAAACTTCGCACGTTGCTTTATCCATATGAGCTTTTAGCTGAATTGAACAGAATCGAGAAAGAAGCAGGAAGAGAGCGAATCATTCATTGGGGACCGAGAACGCTTGACCTTGATATTATATTTTATGACGATCTCGTTCTTGAAGAAGTAGATCTGTGTATTCCGCATGTAGAGATGCACAAGAGAAAATTTGTGCTGGAGCCGTTGGGAGAGATTGCTCCGTATAAGCGTCATCCGATCAATGGAAAAAGAGTTTGTGAGATGCTTGCTGAATTGAATGAAAATGAGAATTAATCGAATTATTAAAAAGGCTTATTACCAGTTATCATAAAAGGTGATAAGCCTTTTGGATGTAAAGTGTGAAGAAATATGTTACAATAACCGAGGTTATAAAAAGGACCTAGAGGGAAAGGAGAGGGCGAAATGTTAGAAAAAATATTTAAGCTTTCTGAAAACAAAACAGATGTAAAAACTGAAATTCTTGCCGGAATTACGACATTCATGACTATGGCGTATATCCTGGCGGTGAATCCGAGTATCCTGTCGGCGGCAGGAATGGATTCAGGTGCAGTATTTACTGCAACAGCATTAGCTGCATTTATAGGAACACTTCTCATGGCTGCACTTGCGAATTATCCATTTGCACTGGCACCGGGAATGGGACTGAATGCATACTTTGCCTATACAGTTGTTATCGGTATGGGATACAGTTGGGAATACGCATTGACTGCAGTATTTGCAGAAGGTATTATCTTTATCCTTCTGTCTGTAACAAATGTACGTGAGGCAATCTTTAATGCAATTCCGAAGAATCTGAAATCTGCAGTTAGTGTAGGAATCGGTTTATTTATCGCATTTGTAGGTCTCCAGAATGCACATATCGTTATGGGTGGTGCTACATTAGTTGAATTGTTCTCTTTAGATGGATATAATCAGCTGAATGGTGTGAGTGCAACAATGAACGATATCGGAATCACAGTTATTCTTGCGCTTGTTGGAATTTTGATCACTGGAATTCTTGTAATCAAGAATGTGAAAGGAAATATTCTTTGGGGTATTTTGATCACATGGGCAATCGGTATTGTTTGTCAGTTCGCAGGAATTTATGTTCCGAATGCAGAAGTTGGATGCTTCAGCCTGCTTCCGGATTTCAGTCACGGATTATCTATTCCAAGTATTACACCGATTTTCTGTAAACTTCAGTTTAAGGGAATCTTTACTTTGGACTTTGTTGTAATCCTTTGTGCGTTCTTATTTGTCGATCTGTTTGATACGATCGGAACACTTGTAGGAGTTTCTTCAAAGGCAGGAATGCTTGACGAAGAAGGAAAACTTCCAAAGATCAAAGGAGCGCTTCTTGCAGATGCACTTGCAACAACAGCGGGAGCTGTTCTTGGAACATCAACAACTACAACATTCGTAGAGAGTGCTTCAGGAGTATCTGAGGGAGGAAGAACAGGTCTTACAGCAGTGACAACAGCAATCCTGTTTGGTCTTGCATTGTTCCTGTCACCGATTTTCCTTGCAATCCCATCATTTGCCACAGCACCGGCATTGATCATTGTAGGACTTTACATGCTGACGAATATTACAAACATTGATTTCGATGATCTGTCAGAAGCAATTCCTTGTTATGTATGTATCATTGCAATGCCATTCTTCTATAGTATTTCAGAAGGAATCTCAATGGGAATCATCACATATGTGGTTCTGAATCTGTTAACAGGAAAAGCAAAAGAGAAGAAACTAAGTCTTCTGATGTATATTTTAGCAATTCTGTTTGTTTTGAAATATGCATTCCTATAAATGGGATTGAATGACGTCAGAAAGATATCAAAATAAAAATAGAAAAAATCAAGAGCTGGACAGAAGTATATTGAAAACTTCTGTTCAGCTCTTTGTGGTTGAAAAATGTCTGAGCAACTCTTTTAGAGCAGTTGCTCAAAGGTGTCATAAAATGTTGGGTAAGACACATCTACGCATTTACTGTCAAGAATCTTTGTAGTACCTTCTGCAACAAGTGCAGCAATACTGAATGCCATTGCAATTCTGTGGTCTAACAAAGTATGAATAGAAGCACCGTGAAGAGGTCTTCCGCCATTGATGATCATTCCGTCTTCAGTAGGTGTTACATCACAGCCCATTGCTTTCAGATTATCTGTTACAGTCTCAATACGATCAGTTTCTTTGACTTTCAGTTCGGCAGCATCTTTGATTATAGTAGTACCTTCCGCCATGGCTGCCATAACTGCAATAACCGGAATCTCATCGATCAAAGTTGGGATGATGTCTCCTTCAATTGTAGTTCCATGCAGTCTACTTGTGCGGACAAGAACATCTGCAATTCTTTCCCCACCTTCTGTACGTTCGTTAAGGAGGGTGATATCACCACCCATATCTTCACATACTCTCAAGATTCCTGCACGTGTCGGGTTGATTCCTACATTTTCTACAAGAATTTCAGAATCAGGGACGATCAGTCCGGCAGCAATGAAATAAGCAGCGGAAGAGATGTCTCCCGGAACTGTGATTTTCTGTCCGTAAAGTTCTTCACAAGGACGGATGATAGCGGTTGCTTTGGAAGAACCAATCTCAAAAGTAGAGCGGATATTTGCACCGAATTCTTTCAGCATTAATTCTGTATGGTTTCTGGAAAGACTCGGTTCTGTGACAGAGGTCTCTCCATCTGCGTAAAGACCGGCGAGCAGCAGACAGGATTTTACCTGCGCACTGGCAACCGGCGAATCATAATGGATTCCATGAAGCTGCGCAGGGGTAATATAAAGCGGGGCACATCCATTGCGGAGAATACTGGAAATATGTGCGCCCATCTGTGCCAATGGTTCAATGATTCTTTTCATTGGGCGGGAGTTCAGTGATTCATCTCCGGACAATTTAGAGTCAAACGGCTGTCCGGCGAGAATACCGGAAATCAGTCTCGTTGTTGTTCCGCTATTTCCCACATCAAGGATCTTCTCTGGAGCACTCAGTCCATGCAATCCCTTTCCGTGTACGATAACGGAAGAATAATCGCTCTCAACTTCAATCTCAATACCAAGCTCTCTGAAACAACGGATAGTCGCGAGACAGTCGGCACCAGAGAGAAAGTTGTGGATCTGCGTTGTTCCGTTTGCAATCGAGCCGAACATAATGCAGCGGTGGGAGATGGATTTGTCTCCCGGTATTGTAACTTTTCCTTTTAATCCTGTAATATTACATAATTCCATAATCTTATTCCTCATTTCTGCTATCAGACTTCATAGATGACATAGCGATATTTCTGCAAAAGTACAGAAGCTCTGTTTGCAGAATCTTCATCATAAAATTCAATACGAAGAACTCCTTCCTCGAATTCACGGTTGTGGATGATTCCGATATTCTTGATACTGATGTTATTACTTGCAAGAATTGTGGCAATCGTAGCAATTCCACCTGTTTCATCGATGATATCACAATAAAGTGCAAACTGCTTTTTGATCGGTCCTGCAGATCCGTTCGGCATGGAGTTCCTGTAATCTTTGGAATTCTCAAACAGAGCGTACAGGGCAGGTTCATTTCCTTCATCCACAAGATCCTTTGCATGTGAAAGAGCTTCAATATATTCACCTAAGATCTGGGAGATGTTCTCACTGTTTTTCAGACAGATCTGCTGCCACATGACCGGGGAGGAAGAAGCAATTCTCGTAATATCTTTAAATCCCCCTGCGGCCAACGCTTTCATCATACCTTCCTTTGAATCCGTATCATGTACAAAATTCACAAGTGTGGATGCAATAATATGCGGCAGGTGGCTGATCGTTCCGGTAATATGATCATGCTCGTGGTAATCCAAAATAACAGGAAGAGCTTTTAATGATGAAACAAAGTTTTTGTAAGCATCCACTTTTTCTTCCGCTACTTTAGCAGAAAGAGTCAGGATATAGTATGCATTTTCAATCAAATGAGCTTTGGAATTCATAAATCCACTCTTCTCAGAACCAGCCATCGGATGTCCGCCAATGAAATTCGCTTCCATTCCCAGACGGATCACCTCTTCGTGGATGGAAGTCTTCACGCTTCCAACATCTGTGAGAATACAGTTTTCATCCAGGAGATCTTTCAGCTGGGAAAGATAGGCTGCATTGTAAGTGACCGGTGCACAGAGGAAAATGTAGTTACATCCCCTGAAATTGTCATCAATGGATGAACAGGAAGTATGAATCGTGCCTTCCTGTATTGCCAGTGCAAGGGATTCTTTATTTTTATCGAATGCGATGATGTCGTAATCCGGATAATACTGGCGGATTGCCTTCGCAATAGATCCGCCGATAAGTCCAAGTCCGATAAATCCAATTTTTTTAGCATTCATAGTTGTAAAATCCTTTCTGTTGTTGTGCAAAACATATCTTACTATTCAGAAATCTTAAGTCAGTAAGAAACATATATTCGTATTTTAACACTTTGCTCTGTAAAAGTAAATTATTATTCACAAATGCCTCTGGTTCTAATTTTTGACCAGATAACTTTGTGGATAAAAGTTAAAATTGTATAAATTGTAAAAAATAGTTGTAATTAATCTGAATATTTAGTACAATATACCCATGGTATGTATATCAACGACAGAAAATGATGTACATAATAGCTACATAACAAGGAGGCAGCAGTATGAAGGTTTACAGAACAGACGAAATCAGAAATGTGGTATTACTTGGTCATGGTGGAAGCGGAAAGACAAGTCTTGCAGAGGCGATGCTCTACGTATCAGGTGCAACGAATCGTATGGGAAAGATTTCCGAATCCAATACGGTGAGCGATTTTGATAAAGAGGAGCAGAAACGTGGATTTTCAATCAGCACAAGTCTGGTACCGATCGAGTGGGAGAAAGCGAAGATCAATATTCTTGACACACCGGGATATTTTGATTTTGTCGGAGAAGTAGAAGAGGCAGTCAGTGCAGCAGATGCAGCGGTTATCGTAGTATCTGGTAAGGCAGGAGTACAGGTTGGAACGGAAAAAGCATGGGAGCTTTGTGACAAATATAATCTGCCGAGAATGATCTATGTGACAGAGATGGATGTGGATGATGCAAGTTTCCGTCAGGTAGTAGCAGATCTGACAGAGAGATATGGAAAGAAAATCGCACCACATTTCCAGCCGATCCGTGAGAACGAGAAACTTGTAGGATACATTAATATTATTAAGAATGCCGGAAGAAGATATACAGGCATTGGACAGAGAGAAGAGTGCGAGATTCCGGATTACTGTATGCCGAACCTTGAGATTTTGAGAGATTCTCTTATGGAAGCTGTAGCAGAGACAAGTGAAGAGTTTATGGAGCGCTATTTTAATGGTGAGGAATTCTCTGTAGAAGAGATCCGTGCAGCCATGAGAACAGAAGTAATGGATGGGGATATCGTACCGGTTGCGATGGGATCCAATGTCCAGGCACAGGGAGTAGCCAACCTGCTTTCAGATATTGTTCGTTTCTTCCCGAGTCCGGATAAGAGAACCTGTGCAGGAATCAACCGCAGAACAAACGAGATCTTTGAAGCGAATTATGATTTCGCAAAAGCAAAATCAGCGTATGTATTTAAGACAATGGTGGATCCATTTATTGGAAAATACTCTTTTGTAAAGGTATGCTCCGGAGTACTTAAAGGAGATGATGTACTTTATAATGCAGACACAGACGCAGAAGAGAAACCAGGTAAACTTTATACCATGTGCGGAAGTAAGCCGAGCGAAGTGACAGAGCTTTTTGCAGGCGATATCGGAGCAATCGGTAAACTGACAAATACAAGAACAGGAGATACTCTTTCCGTAAAGGGAACACCGGTATCTTACGCAAAGACAGATTATTCTGTACCATATACATATATGAAGTATCGCGTAAAGAATAAAGGCGATGAAGATAAGGTATCACAGGCTCTTGCAAGAATGACAGCAGAAGATGTTACATTGAAAGCTGTGAATGACAGTGAGAACAGACAGTCTCTTCTTTATGGAATGGGTGAGCAGCACCTTGAGATCGTGGCAAGTAAACTGGCGGCAAGATATAAAGTAGAGATCACACTGGAGACACCAAAAGTTGCATTCCGTGAGACAATCCGTAAGAATTCTGACGTTGATTCCAAGTATAAGAAACAGAGCGGCGGACATGGACAGTACGGACATGTTAAGATGAAATTCGAACCGTCAGGTGATCTTGAAACTCCATTTGTATTCGAAGAATGTGTCGTTGGAGGAGCAGTTCCGAAGAACTACTTCCCGGCAGTAGAGAAAGGTCTGCAGGAATCTGTAGTGAAAGGACCTCTTGCCGGATATCCGGTAGTTGGTGTGAAAGCTACTTTATACGACGGATCCTATCATCCGGTAGACTCTTCAGAGATGGCATTTAAGACAGCTACGATCCAGGCATTCAAGAAAGGATTCATGGAGGCATCTCCGGTACTTCTTGAACCAATCGCATCCCTGAAAGTTACAGTTCCGGATGATTACACAGGAGATATCATGGGAGACCTGAACAAACGCAGAGGACGTGTGCTTGGCATGATACCGGTAGCTGGAGGGAAGCAGGTTATTGAAGCAGATATTCCAATGACAGGACTGTTTGGCTATTGCACAACACTTCGCTCCATGACAGGTGGAAGAGGATCTTACGAATATACATTTGCAAGATATGAGCAGGCTCCATCTGATGTACAGGAGAAAGAAATTGCTGCAAGAGCAGAAGAAGCATAATTAAAGATTCAGGCAATATAAAGAGTGTGTTATCCGGCTGATAAAAAGGAGTGGATAGCACGCTCTTATTGCTTGTTTTAGAAAAAAACGGTAACATTGTATTTCACAAAAAAATCACAAGTTTGCGAATATGGTTGTACTTTCAAAACAAAGGTGCTATAATTCATCTGCCTGTCTACATTAGACAGGTATGTTATTGTTTATGAAATCCTGTGAACAGTGACATAAAGTGACTGTGTAGAGCAGTTATAACATTATTATAATAATATGAGGGATAGGAAAATGAGGATTATTATTATCGGTGACGGAAAGGTTGGTTACAAGCTTGCCAAGCAACTTTCCGCCGAGAAATACGACATTGTAATGATTGACAGTAATGAGAATAAGTTGAGATTTGCTATGGATCGTCTGGATATCGCCTGCGTGACGGGAGATGGCGCAGACGCAGAAGTACTTAAACAGGCAGATGTGGCGCATGCTGATCTGGTGATTGCCTGTACATCAGCAGATGAATGCAATATGTTAAGCTGTCTGATCGCCAGAAAATTAGGTGCAAGACATACGATTGCCCGTGTGCGTAATCCGATTTATTATCGTCAGATCGGACTTCTGAAAGAAGATCTGCATCTTAGCATGGCTGTAAACCCGGAACTTATCGTGGCAGATGAGATTAGCAGACTTCTGCTCTTCCCGGATGCGAGTCAGGTGGAGACTTTTGTAAAGGGACGTGTAGAATTGATTGAATTACCGGTTGCGGAGGGAAGTAGCCTGGCAGGGTTAAGCCTTGCGGAAATGTATAACCGGTTCCAGATCCGTCTGCTTGTCTGTGCAGTGGAACACGGAGATGAAGTTCGGATTCCGGATGGAGAATACAGGATGCGTGCAGGAGACCGTCTGCATATTGCGGCATCTCATAAAGATTTAGAGGCATTTTTTAAAGCAAATGGAAAGCGTAAGGACAAAATCAAAAAAGTCATTATTTGTGGAGCCGGAAGAGTTGGTTACTATCTTGCACTTCAGCTTAGCACACTTGGTATGCAGGTGAAGATTATAGAACAGAATCGCCAAAGATGTGAAGAACTTTGCGAATTACTTCCAAAAGCAACCATCATTAATGGAGATGCAACAGATCACGACCTTCTTGTAGAAGAAGGGATTGATGAAGCGGATGCATTTGTTGCCCTGACAGGGATGGATGAAGAGAACATTATACTTTCTCTTTTTGCAAAGAGTCAGAATGTGGACAAAATTGTTACGAAAGTCAATGAAGACAGACGCGCACGTATGGTAGAAGACTTTGGAATTGATAGTATTGTTTCTGTTAAAACAGCTACAGCAGACGCAATCATGAGTTATGTCAGAGCGCGTAAAAACTCTCAGGGAAGTGCGAATGTTGAGACAATGTATCAATTGGTTGATGACAAAGTTGAAGCACTGGAATTTATTGTTAAGGCTGAGACAAATTATACAGGAATTCCACTGAAGAATCTCTCGTTGAAACCGAATAATCTGATTGCATGTATTGCAAGAAAACGTCAGATCATTCTTCCAAGCGGAGAGGATTGTATTCAGGTAGGAGATAATGTGATCATTATCACGATGGAAAAACGGATTGAAGATATTAAAGATATTTTAATGTAGGTGCAGCGCGATGAATAAGAAGATGATAATATATATTTTGGGGAAAATGATGGGAGTCGAAGGATTACTTCTTCTGATCCCAGCGTTGGTTTCCCTTATATATCATGAAAAAAGCGTAATTTCTTTTCTGATTGTAGCAGCAATCCTGCTCGCAATTTATATGGTGTTTGGAAGGAAACTTCCGGCTTCAAAGCAGATTTACGGAAAAGAAGGTTTTGTTATTGTTGGGCTTGCATGGATTTTATGGTCCGCATTCGGAGCACTTCCGTTTGTAATTTCGGGAAGTATTCCACATTATATTGATGCGCTTTTTGAGACGATTTCCGGTTTTACAACAACCGGATCTACAATCCTGGTAGATATCGAGGCTCTGCCAATGGGAATTTCCTTCTGGCGAAGCTTTACACACTGGATCGGTGGTATGGGAGTACTTGTATTTGTTATGATGATCACATCTTTGGATGATGAGAATGCAATGCCGCTCATGCGTGCGGAAGTACCGGGACCGGAGGCAGATAAGCTTGTACCAAAGGCAAGACATACGGCACGGATTTTGTATGGAATGTACTTTGTACTGACAGCAGCAGAAGTGGTTTTCCTGCTCTTTGGCGGAATGAACCTGTATGATGCACTTTTACATGCATTCAGTACTGCCGGAACGGGAGGATTTTCTAATAGAGCTGCAAGCGTCAGCTTCTACGACAGTGCATATATTGATGGTGTGATCACAGTATTTATGATTTTGTTTGGAATTAACTTTAACTTGTACTTTTTCATATTGCTCAAAGACTGGAAATCCATTCTGAAAAATGAAGAGCTGTGGGCATATCTTGGAATAGTAGGTGTGTCAATCGCTATAATCACAGGAAATATCCTCAAGATTTATGGAACGGTTGCACATGCATTCCGTTATGCATCTTTCCAGGTCGGTTCGATCATTACGACAACCGGATTTGCAACCGCAGATTATGACCAGTGGCCGGAACTCTCGAAATCAATATTATTGGCACTTATGTTTGTGGGAGCCTGTGCAGGATCCACCGGAGGAGGTATTAAAGTAAGCCGTTTGCTGATCATTGTGAAATCAATCCGCAGAGAAGTGCGTAAGATGTTACATCCGAACGCCGTTACAATCATCAAAGTCAATGGCAAAAAAATCGGACAGGATACATTGAAGAATGTAAATCTCTATCTGACGTGTTACATTATGATTCTGATCGTATCAATTTTACTTGTTTCTATTGATAATTTTGATTTTGCGACAACATTTAGTGGGGTACTCACAACGATGAGCAATGTAGGACCAGGTATTTCAAAGGTTGGTCCGGTGATGAATTTCCACCCATTCTCAGCATTATCCAAGCTGGTATTCTGCTTTGATATGCTGATTGGAAGATTAGAGATCTTCCCATACCTGCTTCTTCTTTCTCCGGAACTCTGGAGAAGAAGATTCTAGACGATTTTTGTTAATCATGTGCGGAAAAATTGGAATGAAATAGATTTTTTCGCACATTTTATTTTTATATATTAGAAAGCTTTCCTAATATATAAAAACGCTCCGCTAGGTGGCGCAAGCGACTGCCACAGACGCAAGAATGTGCTTGGCACATTCTTTGTTCTATGGTAAAATGAAAGAACCTTGTTGAAGAAAGGAAGAGGTGAGATGAACAAATTTAAAATGAAAGTGACAGCTGTCATAGGAGTGATTCTGTTGATTGGAATCTATTACTATGTGACACTCCCGGCAATCAATATTCATGCATCGGAATTCTGGATGTATCTTGTGGTGTTGGTCATTCTGGCAGCTGTGGTATTTATCAGAAAGAAAAATTTAAACCGTTACGACTGGAAAGAGTCAAAGGGATTAAAGGTGATTCTTGGAATCCTTGCGGTACTTGTGATCGCATATGTGGCAGGAACAGTTTTGTCTTCTCCGATTGTGAATGCGAAGAAGTATCAGGAACTTTTGACGGTGAAGAATGGAGAATTTACGAAAGATATCGAAGAATTATCTTTTGATCAGATTCCATTGCTTGATAAGGATTCAGCAGAGCTTCTTGGTGACAGGAAGATGGGAAGTATGGTAGATATGGTATCCCAGTTCGAGGTAGATGAACTGTATTCCCAGATTAACTATCAGGATCAGCCGGTGAGAGTTTCTCCTTTGAAATATGCCAGCGTGATCAAATGGTTTACGAACATGAGAGAAGGAATCCCGGCCTATATCAAGATTGATATGGCAACACAGAACACGGAACTCGTAAAACTGAGTGAAGGGATGAAGTACACGACAAGTGATCATTTTAACAGAAACATTTACCGTCATCTGAGATTTAACTATCCGACCTATATTTTTAGTGATCTGAGTTTTGAAATTGATGAAGACGGGGTTCCGTACTGGATTTGCCCGGTGAAGAAGTACAATATCGGATTATTCGGTGGAACAACAATCGGAAGAGTTGTACTTTGCAATGCAATCACAGGGGAGACGAAGGATTATGCAGTGGAGGATGTCCCACAGTGGGTTGACAGAGTATATTCCGCAGATCTGTTAGTTGAGCTTTATAATTATCACGGAACATTGAAACATGGTTTTTTTAATAGTGTATTGGGACAGAAAGATTGTCTGAATACAACTGACGGATACAATTATCTTGCAATCGATGATGATGTATGGGTATATACAGGTGTTACTTCAATTACCGGGGATCAGTCGAATGTAGGGTTTGTTCTGATGAATCAGAGAACAATGGAGACAAAGTTCTATGAGATCGAAGGAGCAACAGAGCGTTCGGCGATGTCTTCCGCAGAAGGACAGGTGCAGAATCTGCACTATATGGCAACATTCCCACTGCTCTTAAATATTTCCGGTGAACCGACCTATTTCATTGCACTGAAGGATGATGCCGGTCTGGTGAAGAAGTATGCGATGGTAAATGTACAGAAATATCAGATCGTTGCAATTGGAGACACGGTCAGTGAATGTGAGGATTCTTACACCAATCTGATGTATAAGAATGGGATCAAGACAGAAGCTGAGGATACAAGATCCGTAGAGACACTGACAGCTAAGATCACAAAGATCGCCCAGGGCGTTATAGATGGTGATTCTCATTATTATATCATGCTCGAGGTTCGGATGAGATCTTTGATGTATCTGTTGTAGATTTCATTGATATTATCCGGTTTAATGTCGGAGATGAAGTTACAGTTGAGTATAAGAAGGGGGAGCAGGTGGATACAGTTCTTTCCCTGAATGGAAAATCGAGTGAACAGATCAGCACAAAGGCTGAGAAAGAAGAACAGACAGAAGATACGGCAGGAGATTCTGCACAGACAGAATAAGAGAAAAGAGTAAAAAAAGAAGTAGAAGAATGTACCGCCCCCAAAAGTTAGACCAAAAAATCTAACGATTGGGAGGTCGGTACAAGCTGTACTTCTTTTTTAATTCTTGTAAATATTTAATTCAGACCCAAATCAGTTGAATCTTTCTGCATCTTACTTGTAATGTTCTTACAGAACTGTGCATCCAAGTGTGTCAACATCTGCGATCTCAGCCTTATCTGCGCTGACGCTGAGGTAGAAGTCAATCTTGGCATCTTCGGAAATCTTATTTAATTTCTCGATGAATGTCGGAAGACTTTCTAATGTGATATTAGCCTGCTTTAAGATACTGTCGATGAAAACAGCTTCGATATCATGATTGCCAGCAGCCATACCATAGAGGAAACCTACGAATTCTTCTAAGGTAAGGATGTCAGGATAATCAGCCATCTTGATGACACGGATATTGAAATCTACAGAATAAGTGTCTTTGCTGCTCCTTTTAATAAATACGACGTTACCGGAAGAAGTCTTAACCTTCTCGTTTGCAAGATCGATCATCTGCTGTGTTTTTCCGCTGCCTCTTGGGCCTGTGATTAAATTTACCATGGCGAATCTCTCCTTTATGTAAGTGTGTATAATGTTTGAGATTTTCTCACCTCTCAAATATTTATAAATTCATTATACACTAAAGATATGTGAGTAACAACTAAAAAAGTGTTAAAATTTGAAAAAGTTTTATGCGGAATTACCATAAGAAATGAGCGGCAAGATGCTACCACGGCAATGAGAAAAGTTCTCAAAAACTGTATTGAAAATCATTTTCATTTATGTTAACATAATACTTGAATGAAAACCATTCTCAAAATAAAACTAAGGAGAACGATATGCCGACGGAAGTATTATCCTACTATCTAAAAAATAAAGATCGGAAGGTGAGGCTTGGATTTCAGGTTATATTACAGTGTGCGCCTTTTCTGAAAGGGCTTAAAGTATCTGGCCTGATTTCAATGGAAAATGAATCATATTCTGAATTGGAAGAAATGTTTTCCGGGATGGAGATCAATTTTTATAAATTATCCTGCTCAGAGGGGAAATGCCTTGTCCTTTTCTATCGCCCCAAAGAGCTGGAAGAATATATGAACCAGCCAAAACTCCGCGAACTGATCGGACAATACGGATATAAGGAAAGCAATATCGAGGAAATGCTGGCACATCTGTCAGAACGTATCTGCGAGTGTACTGCACAAGGAAATGGATTTCCGCATGAGATAGGAGCTTTTCTTGGATATCCGATGGCAGATGTGCAGAGCTTTATTGAAAAAGATGGCAAAGATTTTATTATGACAGGATACTGGAAAGTATATAGTAATCCTGAAAAAGCGAGAATGATTTTTCATGAATATGACCGAGCAAAAGATTGCGCGGTAAATGAGTATCTGGATGGGAAAAACATCCGTGAAATCGCATTGAATCAAAGAAAGTGGAGGAATTTATAAAATGAGTATATCAGTTGTATATTGGAGTGGAACCGGTAATACACAGGCAATGGCAGAGGCGGTTGTCGAAGGAATCAAAGCGGCAGGTCAGGAAGCAGAACTTCTGGAAGTAGGAAATGCAGATGCAAAAATAGTGGCGGCGGTAGATGCGTTAGCGCTTGGATGCCCGGCGATGGGGGCCGAGGTGCTCGAAGAATCTGAGATGGAGCCATTTGTAGAAGAATTGGAATCTCTTGTTTCAGGAAAGAAGATTCTTTTGTTTGGTTCTTATGGATGGGGAGACGGAGAATGGATGAGAGATTGGGCAGATCGCATGAAAAATGCCGGAGCTCAGTTGATTCGTGAAGAAGGAATCATTGCAAACGATGCCCCGGAAGATGATGTGCTTGAGGAACTTAAAGAAGCAGGAAAAGAGCTGGCAGAGTAAACAATAGTATCTTATTAATGAATATTAGTAATCTTAATTGAAAAAACTGCCGGAAATATATTGCATTTCTTATAACATAGTGCTATTCTTACTTCTATCGTGTTAAAGCACGAAAGAGAAAAATTTGTTGTCATTTACATCTGACGTAAATGACAACAATACTCAGGAGAGTCTCTTTAAAAAGAGCGCCGAAGGTGTAAGCGGTCATGGATGCAGTTACATGCCGCGAGTCTCTCAGGCAAAAGGATGGAGGAATAAAGAAATGTTTGCACAAATCGACAAAATCATCACTGCAATCGACAATGCTGTGTGGGGGCTTCCGTTAATCTGCCTCATCATGGCAACAGGTATCTTTCTAACAGCCAGACTTGGTCTTGTACAGATCAGGCATCTTGGCAAAGCTTTCAAATTCATGTTTAAAGATGAAGAAGACGGTAGCGGAGAAGTGACCAGCTTTGGGGCACTTTGTACAGCTCTGTCAGCAACGATCGGAACCGGTAATATCACAGGTGTTGCAACAGCAATCGCACTTGGTGGTCCGGGAGCGTTGTTCTGGATGGTTATCGCGGCATTCTTTGGAATGGCGACAAAATACGCAGAAGGTCTTCTGGCAATCAAATATCGCACAATCGACGAAGACGGGCATGTACTCGGCGGACCATTCTATTATATTGAAAACGGAATGGGTAAGAAGTGGACATGGCTTGCGAAGATTTTCGCATTCTTCGGAGCCGGAGTTGGTCTCTTTGGAATCGGTACATTTACACAGGTGAATAGTATTGCATCTGCAGTTAAGAACTTCTTTGATCCGGATATGGCACATACAGTTTCTTTGCTCGGAGGAAACTATTCATGGGCTACTGTGATCGCAGGATTATTCCTGACAGTGTGTGTAGGTCTTGTTGTTCTTGGAGGAATCCAGAGAATTGCAAAAGTATCTGAGATTATCGTACCATTTATGGCAGTTCTTTATGTAGGACTTGCAGTAATCATCATTATTACAAATATCACAGCTGTTCCGGCAGCACTGGCTTCTATCGTGAAATCTGCATTTACAGGAAGTGCACTTGCGGGAGGAGCAGTTGGATCCATGTTTGTAGCAATGCAGAAAGGTGTTGCAAGAGGAATCTTCTCAAACGAGTCCGGACTTGGTAGTGCACCGATCGCAGCAGCTGCAGCAAGAACAAAAGAGCCGGTCCGTCAGGGACTTGTGTCTATGACAGGAACATTTATTGATACAATTGTAATCTGTACGATGACAGGACTTTCCATCGTGATCGCCGGTTCCTGGCTGAACCCGGAACTTGAAGGTGTGGCAATCACAATGGATGCTTTCCAGAAAGGACTTCCATTCCCATCGTTCGTAGCGACATTCTCCCTGATGCTGTGTCTTGTATTCTTTGCATTCACAACAATTCTCGGATGGAACTATTACGGCGAGAGATGTGTGGAATACCTGTTTAACAGAAATAAGGCTGTTGTAATGGGATATCGTATCCTGTATATCCTTGCAGTATTCATTGGACCATATATGACAGTAAAAGCAGTATGGAATATCGCGGATATCTTCAATGCACTGATGGCATTCCCGAACTTGATTGCACTTCTTGCATTGAACGGAGTGATCGTCAAAGAGACAAGAGATTTCCATGCAAAACATAACGGATCTTATTAGAAAAAGAATTGACCGAATTATCTGTGAATTCGAAAAATAAATAGAATTATTACCTGAAATAAAACGAAAGAAAAGGCAGCCAAAGTCCTTGAATAAGGACTGTTTGGCTGCCTTTTCCGCAGGTGTGAAAGGAGAATGAGTAGACAGATAATTCATAGACAGTTTTGGTTTTGTATAACAGATGGAGTAAAGATTATCAGTTAAATGAAAAACTCAAAAAATGTAGCAGATGTTCTGAAAATACATGATACTGTGTTTTGGGGATTGCATTATACTATATTTTGTATTAGAATAAGTATCAGAAAGCACGATAGAAACGGATAAAACACAAGATATCGTGCAAAAATAAGAAAAAGTGAGGAGACTGATCAATGAAAATTATCAAGCGAAATGGGTCGGAAGAGACATTTGATATACAGAAAATTGTGGTTGCTGTGACGAAAGCGGATAAGGATAATGGGGAGCGTACGCTGACAGACAGCCAGATTGAAGATATCGCAGAATATGTGGAATTCAAGTGTAACAAGCTGAATCGTGCAGTATCCGTAGAAGAGATTCAGGATATGGTAGAGAATCAGATTATGGCTACCGGAGCTTTTGAACTTGCACGTAAGTATGTAAGATATCGTTATAAGAGATCCCTCGTACGTAAGGCGAATACAACAGACAATCGTATTCTGTCACTGATCGAGTACAACAACGAGGATGTAAAGCAGGAGAACTCGAACAAGAACCCGGCAGTCAACAGCGTACAGAGAGATTATATGGCAGGAGAGGTCAGCCGTGACCTGACAACAAGAATGCTTCTCCCACATGATATTGTGGAGGCAGACAGAGAAGGAATCATTCACTTCCATGATTCTGACTATTATGCACAGCATATGCATAACTGCGATCTTGTCAATCTGGAGGACATGCTTCAGAACGGAACTGTGATCAGTGGTACAATGATTGAAAAACCACACAGCTTCTCTACAGCATGTAATATCGCAACTCAGATCATTGCCCAGGTTGCAAGTAACCAGTATGGTGGACAGAGTATCTCACTTACTCATTTGGCACCGTTTGTAGATGTTTCCAGAGAGAAGATCCGTAAGGAAGTGATCAGCGAACAGGAACTGGTCGGAATGGAATATCCAGAAGATGTGCTCAATGAGATCGTAGAGAGAAGACTGAAGAAAGAGATCACAAAGGGTGTCCAGACAATCGAATATCAGGTGATCACACTGATGACAACAAACGGACAGGCACCGTTCCTTACAGTTTTCATGTATCTGAACGAAGCAAAGAACGAGAGAGAGAAGAAAGACCTGGCGATGATTATCGAAGAGACACTTCGTCAGCGTTATCAGGGAGTTAAGAATGAAGCCGGAGTATGGGTGACACCGGCATTCCCGAAACTGATCTATGTTCTAGAAGAAGATAATATCGAAGAAGGAAGCGAATATTATTATCTGACAGAACTTGCTGCAAAGTGTACTGCAAAGCGTCTTGTTCCGGATTACATTTCCGAGAAAAAGATGAAAGAGCTTAAAGAAGGAAATTGTTTCCCGGTTATGGGATGCAGAAGCTGCTTAAGCCCATGGAAAGACGAGAACGGAAACTACAAGTTCTACGGACGTTTCAATCAGGGAGTTGTTACGATCAACCTTGTTGACGTTGCACTTTCTTCCGGTGGAGATATGGATAAGTTCTGGAAGATCTTTGATGACAGACTGGAACTTTGCTATCGCGCATTGATGTGCAGACACAACCGTCTGAAAGGAACACTGTCTGACGCAGCACCGATTCTGTGGCAGTTCGGAGCACTTGCCCGCCTGAAGAAGGGAGAACCGATTGATAAACTTCTCTATGGAGGATATTCAACGATTTCTCTTGGATATGCAGGACTTTACGAGTGTGTGAAATATATGACAGGAAAATCCCATACAGATCCGGATGCTACACCATTTGCACTGGATGTTATGAAGCACATGAACGATGCATGTAACCAGTGGAAAGAGGAGACGAACGTTGCTTTCAGTATCTATGGTTCACCGATTGAAAGTACAACCTATAAGTTCGCAAAATGTCTGCAGAAGAGATTTGGCATTGTTCCTGGAATTACAGATAAGAGTTATATTACAAACAGCTATCATGTATTTGTCGGAGAAGAGATTGATGCTTTCTCAAAACTGAAGTTTGAATCTCAGTTCCAGGCACTTTCTTCCGGTGGAGCGATCAGCTATGTAGAAGTTCCGGATATGAAAGACAACATTGCAGCTGTACTTCAGGTCATCCGTTTCATTTATGACAACATTATGTATGCGGAACTCAATACAAAGAGTGATTACTGTCAGGAATGTGGATATGACGGAGAGATTCAGATTATAACAGATGAGGAAGGAAAGCTCGTATGGGAGTGTCCACATTGCGGAAACCGCAACCAGGATACACTGAATGTTGCAAGACGTACCTGCGGATATATCGGAACGCAGTTCTGGAATCAGGGAAGAACGCAGGAGATCAAGGAGAGAGTTCTGCATCTGTAGAATTGATATCCGGCAGAAATGCTGATTGTTCGTAATGGATTAATGCTGATGCGGATTGTTGAAAAGATGTAGTGAAAAATCAGATAAAGTCCATAAGAGATTAAAATAATGAGCTGTCGCGCGATAGCTCATTATTTTTGTGCGTCTTGCAAGAAATGCGGGACAGGTCAATAAATGTCCTTTGGATATTGACAAACTCTGTCCTTGGGTATTGGGGCTTTTAAAGTCCCAACTCTTTCAATAACTTCTTCTGATATTCCCTGTCGGCAGCTGCTTGAGAATCTCATCAGTTCTGTTTAGTTCGGATAACTTCAAAATCAGCTGATTAATCCTGTTTTCTCCAAGAGATTCCCCTTCTTTTATGCCTTCTCTTATGCCTTCTTCTCTTTTTTCATCTAATTCATCTTTCATTAATTCTAATAACGCATTACACATATCTCGTTTTCCCTCCTTTAGCCGATTCTCGTTTGCTTTTACTATAATCTCCATAACAGACTGATACAGCTGATTCTCCTTGTTCTTTTTATAATCCTCTAAAAGCTGTCTGGTAACAGACATATCTTCCAGGGTATCTGTCAAACTATATAACCAAAGATTTTTCTCCGGTGACAACTGATTTGTTACAAGAACCTGAATCGGTAAGATATCTCCAATTACATAATAAATCCCTTCTTCCGGATTATCAATAGTGTAGTGGCGTACTTCTTTCAAATGTCTGATCAGTTCTCTTGGATATCGTTTTGACACTAAGGTGATCGTCAGCTCCTGAATCGGGATTTCATTTACTTTACCTGTATCTGCTTTATAAAAATTTGTATATCCATAAACCTTATAGAAATCGTCCACGGAAAGTGAATCGGATGGTGATTTATATTCGATAATATTATACTTGCGGAATATTTTCCCGATATTTTTATGGATCGGCTCTGCATTTTTCTTTTTAATGATCAACACATCAATTGCCATTGGCTTTGAACTTAATAGATACTCCCGTTCAAATTTTAATTTTTCTTTTTCTTCTCTGAATTCAATCTGTAAGTCTGCATAAAATGCAGGATGCCACTGAAACAGCTTTCCATCTGCCGGCTGCTGTTTTTCCGGCAATTGCTTTCTCTTTTGTTTCATCTAAGAGACCTCCTTATGTGATTTTCACAGAAGTTCTCTCTATCAGAAAACCTCTGCTTTAAATAATGGATTTTAAAAGCATGAATTTTCTGATTTGGCAGGTACGTTCTACCTGTAATGAAACCTTTTATATGAATTTAGATGTTTTAGAAAATATGCTTTAAAATAGGATAACATATTTATGTACAATGTTCAATGCTTTTCGATAATGAGCTGTTGCTTCTGAGCAGCATCACTTAAGATAGCAAAAGATGAAAAGATATGGTATGATAGGAGTAAATGGAAAGAAAATTCCAATCAATGCTATGATACGAAATGTATTTTGGAATAAGTGGAAAAGAGGATTCAAAGTGAACTACGGAGAAATCAAAAAATGTGATATTGCAAATGGAGAGGGTGTTCGTGTTGCCCTTTTCGTGTCAGGCTGCAGGCATCATTGTAAGGGATGTTTTAACAGTATGACATGGGATTTTAATTATGGAAAGAAATTTACGGAAGAAACAGAAGAAGAGATTCTGGAAGCGTTGAAGCCGAGTTATATTGATGGATTGTCATTGCTTGGTGGAGAGCCATTTGAACCTGAGAACCAAGAGGTGCTTGTGAAGCTTTTAAGAAAAGTGAAAGAGCGTTATCCGGAGAAGAACATCTGGTGTTACAGTGGTTATTTGTTCGATGAGGAACTGAAGAAAGAAAGCAGAGCGAGATGCGAGTATACGGATGAGATGCTTTCTATGCTGGACGTACTTGTGGATGGAAGATTTGAGGAAGATAAGAAAAATATTACACTGCTGTTCAGAGGATCAGAAAATCAGCGTTTGATCGATGTGAAGAAATCACTGGAGCAGGGACAAGTGGTGGAATGGAAACCGGCAATAAAAAGAGGCCTTTAAGAAGAAAAAGCCTTGACTTATAATCATATAGTTTTTATAATGAATAGGTATATTGTAAAAACGCAGATGAGGAGTAGTAGAAGGAAAAGATGCTTTTCAGAGAACTGTCGGTTGGTGTGAGGCAGCAGCACAGACTTTGAACTGACCTCGGAGTTCTTTCGGTGAAAAGATGTTATATTGATTAGCCGGAGGCGGGAGTTCCCGTTATAGAATGAATGAGTGCATTTGAACTTTGTGTCAGATGAATAAGAGTGGTACCACGGAATTAAAGCCTTTTCGTCTCTTGGATATATGAGAAGAAGAGGCTTTTCTTTATATTGATGAAAGAGAGGAATTAAGTACATGGGTACAAAGATTGTTTACAATCACAAAGCCATTGAGAAAAAATGGCGTGAGAAATGGGAAGAGACACCGGTCAATCCAAGAAATGGAAAAGACGGAAATAAGAAGCCGAAATATTACTGCCTGGATATGTTCCCGTATCCATCAGGAAATGGTCTTCATGTAGGACATTGGAGAGGATATGTAATCTCTGATGTATGGAGCCGTTATAAATTACAGCAGGGATACTACATCGTTCATCCAATGGGATGGGATGCTTTCGGTCTTCCGGCTGAGAACTATGCGATCAAGATGGGCGTTCACCCGGCAAAATCAACAGAGGCGAACATCACGAACATCAAGAGACAGATCAATGATATCGCAGCACTGTATGACTGGGATATGGAAGTAAATACAACAGATCCTGAGTTCTACAAGTGGACACAGTGGATCTTTGTTAAGATGTTCAAGGAAGGTCTTGCTTACGAGAAAGAATTCCCGATCAACTGGTGTCCGTCCTGTAAGACAGGTCTTGCGAACGAAGAGGTTGTGAATGGTAAATGTGAGCGTTGTGGTGCAGAGGTTACAAAGAAGAACCTTCGTCAGTGGATGCTTCGCATTACAAAATACGCAGATCGTCTTTTAAATGATCTTGATAAACTTGACTGGCCGGAGAAGGTTAAGAAGATGCAGGCTGACTGGATCGGAAAATCTTACGGTGCAGAAGTTGACTTCCCGGTAGAAGGAAGAGATGAGAAGATCACTGTTTATACAACAAGACCGGATACACTCCACGGAGCTACATTTATGGTACTTGCTCCTGAGCACGAACTGGCAGCATCTCTCGCAACAGATGAGACAAGAGAAGCAGTAGAGAAATACATTTATGATGCATCTATGAAGTCCAATGTTGACCGTATGCAGGACAAAGAGAAGACAGGAGTCTTCACAGGAAGCTATGCGATCAACCCACTGAATGGAGCAAAGACACCAATCTGGCTGTCTGATTATGTACTGGCTGACTACGGTACAGGAGCAATCATGTGTGTACCTGCACATGACGACCGTGACTTCGAGTTCGCAACAAAATTCAATATTCCGATCATTCAGGTTATCGCAAAAGACGGAGAAGAGATTGAGAATATGACTGAGGCATATACAGATGCAGTCGGAACCATGATCAACTCCGGTGAGTGGAATGGTATGGAGTCTTCTGTGCTTAAGAAAGAAGCTCCACATATGATCGAAAAGATGGGAATCGGACGCGCAACAGTAAACTACAAGCTGCGTGACTGGGTATTCTCCCGTCAGCGTTACTGGGGAGAGCCAATCCCGATCATTCACTGTCCGAAGTGTGGAAATGTTCCGGTACCGGAAGAAGAACTTCCACTTCGTCTGCCAGAGGTAGATTCCTACGAGCCAACAGGAACAGGTGAGTCACCACTTGCTGCAATCGATGAGTGGGTAAACTGCAAGTGCCCGGTTTGTGGAAGTGATTCCAAGAGAGAGACAAACACAATGCCACAGTGGGCAGGATCCTCCTGGTATTTCCTGCGTTATGTAGATAATCATAATTCAGAAGCACTCGTTTCCAGAGAAAAAGCAGACGAGATGCTTCCGGTAGATATGTACATCGGTGGTGTAGAACATGCTGTACTTCACCTTCTGTACTCCAGATTCTATACAAAATTCCTGTGCGATATCGGAGCAATTGACTTTGATGAGCCGTTCCGCAAACTGTTTAATCAGGGAATGATCACAGGTAAGAACGGAATTAAGATGAGTAAGTCTAAAGGAAATGTTGTATCACCGGATGATCTCGTACGTGATTACGGATGCGACTCCCTGAGAATGTATGAGCTCTTCGTAGGACCACCGGAACTTGATGCAGAGTGGGATGACCGTGGAATTGACGGTGTAAACCGTTTCCTGAAACGTCTCTGGAATATCCTTATGGATAGCAAAGAGAAGGATATTCAGCCTACAAAAGAGATGATCAAACTTCGTCACAGAATGGTATATGACATCACAACAAGACTTGAAAGCTTCAGCCTGAATACAGTTATTTCCGGATTCATGGAGTACAATAATAAGTTCATGGAAATTGCAAAGAAAGAGGGCGGAATCGACAAAGAGACACTCGAGACAATAGCAGTACTTCTTTCTCCATTCGCACCACACTTTGCAGAAGAGATGTGGGAGCAGCTTGGACATGAAGAGACAATCTTCAATGCAGGATGGCCGAAATATGACGAGAACGAGATGAAAGATGATGAGATCAAGATTCCGGTTCAGATCAACGGTAAGACAAAAGCTGTAATCGAGATCCCGGCTGACATCTCCAAAGATGATGCAATCGCAGCAGGTAAAGAGGCAATCGCTGATAAGCTGACAGGAAATGTGATCAAGGAGATTTATGTTCCGAAGAAGATTATTAACATTGTAATGAAATAATTGAGAAGAAATTCTCACAACAGAATAAAGTGCTTGGAAATATTGAAAAGTTTGCTTGAAATCAAGCTTTACAGACATTTTTCTTTAAAGAAAAGGTATCGTAGAATGCCGCAAAATATCGTAACAGATTTTTAAAAAGGAGTAAATTTGGAGTAAAAGTTGAAAGAAAATGGAGTAAATATTTCAAGAAGACATTAAAGGAATGACGCAGATAGTAGAGATATTGTCTGCGTTATTTTTAGAAAAAGGATTGGAGAGATACATTATGATACAAAGTAAAAGAATTGCAGAGTTAATGGACATTTATAAACAGGCAGAGAAATGCTATAAATATAATCAGAGTAGTTCGTTTTATAGATGTTTGGAAAATAAACTTGTTTTAGCGGCAAGGAAATATAATGACGAAAAAGAGATTTTGGAAGAGTACAAAATAGCTTGTCAATCCTATTTAGATAGTAATATATTGAAGACTAATATTAGTATTGCAACGTTGGTGCTTTCAATAGCAGGATTATTAAAGTTAATAGATGTAAAGGTTACAGTTGAAGCGGAAAATTCGGTTGTAATTGCTATTATAATTTCAGTTGTGCTTATTGTATGTTTCGGAATACATATACACATGAAAAGAAGAAAATTATTAGAAATATCACATGTGCTTGAAAAGATAGCAATAAAAAATGTCCCGAGTAATGAGAAAAATTCTTGCGATAGAGAAAAATAGTTGGAAGAATTTATGGAAAGTACGGAATATTTTAAGTATAGCCTGCAACGTGTCGCTCGACAAAATGCCAAAAGAAGTGAAAAAAGAAAGACGTGTATTAACAAGAGAAGAACAGGAGAAATTTTTTACATTCGCTTCTTCCTACATACACATCAATGTTCTGAAATTTGCTGTGACAACAGGTTGTCGGATTGGAGAAGTGCTTGGGCTGAAATGGGAAGATTGTGACTTTGAAAAAAGAGAAATTACAATCAATAAGACAATTCATTATTCAAAGGCTTCTAGTCCCGTCGAGGTTCAAAGTTTTTCTACACAACTGCCAAAACCATATCAAGCAATCGTGTTATTTCTATGACAGATGAAGTATATGAGATTTTGCAAAATCAGAAGATAAAGCAGACAGAACAGAAGATGTGGAAACGCTCAATATGGAAACAACACAAAGAATTTCAAAATTTGGTATTTACCTGTTCAGACGGTTCGCCAGTTTACTATTATAACGTCAATAGTGCAATCAAAGACTATGTGGCAAAAATCAATGTAATAGAGATTGAACTGGCAAAGGAAGAAAAGAGAGAACCGAAGATATTTGAACTGTTTACCTGTCACACTCTGCGGCATACATACGCTACAAGGTGTTATGAAAATGGAGTAGATCAACAGGTAGTGCAGAAACTCTTAGGTCACTCTACGTTGGCAATGACAACCGATTTATACACGCACGTTTCAGAAGAAAAGAAAAAAGAAGAAGTAGCCGAACTGAAAATATTGGATTAAAATTGGAGTAAAAATGGAGTAAATTAGAAGATAGATAGCGAAAAACAGCGTAAAATCAACATTATCTGTGTCATTTTTGTTTTGGAAATAGCGTATATGTGTGATTAATGAAACCTAAAGGTGGATATGTATGAATAATTGAAAATATACATGACAGTAGTGAAAAAATATGCTAACATTATATAAAAGAAATCGGATTTAACTAATGAAAAGGAGGGGATTTTATGCCGAAGAAAATTATGTTAGCACTATCAAATGCAGAAGGAGATTGTGATAAACCGATACACTGTGAAGACCTTGATAAAAATGATTATGAGACAAAATACAAAGGACATTTGACTTGTATAAAAGGTTGTAAAGCTAGGATTAAATACACTGAGAGAAAAAATAATGTGAAATTTTTTAGTACATGGAATAAAGAAGGTGATTTACACGATGAGGGGTGTCCATATCATGTGGATTACAAGGGAAAGCGAGGAAGAGCTAAATTAAAAGCATATTATGAAGGAATACAATTAGATGATGATACTATTTTAAAACGTTTGCAATGGAAAATGGAACGGCTATTAAAAATACATGATGAAAATGAAATAGAACATCCTCGGAATGGAAGTGCTAAAATTACAAATACGGGAGAAGGAACAGTAGATGTTTCAGTAGAAGATGAAAATGGTGAGAAAAGTGGAAACGCACCTAATTTGAAATATGAAGACGCTAACTTTATTATCAAGGATGATGAAGGATGTATGAAGTCGGTATTTGGTGTGATTGATAATGTACAATTGAGGTCGGAAAAGTCGGGAGCAACATATGCGTATTTTAATCTTAAGACAAATCATTCAGTAGTTAATATTTATTTTCCGGAAGCTTTTTACAGTAATGAAGAAGCAAATGGCGTGGAGGAATTTGAAGTTTATATAAATCGAGTGAAGAAGATGGTGGAGACAAAAACAGAAGATGTGATGGTAATAGCATATGGAGATATAAGAGTGAAAAAGAAAATGGGTGTTAATGTTAATATTATTTCTCCCAAAAGAATTCTTGTAAATAATAAAACGTATTTTAGTATTTCAAACGAAATATCAATGAGGAGAGTTAGATTTTTCTAGCTCTCCTGCTGTGGAATTATTATAATAGTAAATCAAGGGGGTGTGGAAATGAGAATAGCAATTATCGAAGATGATGAAATCACTCGTCTGGAGCTTTCTAAACTATTGAACACACAAGGATATGAAACAGTCTTGTTGACTAACTTTGAAAATCTGACAAAGGAATTAAAGCAATATTGCGTAGAGCTGGTTTTGCTTGATATTAACCTGCCGTATGAAAATGGCTATGAAGTATGCAGGAAAATAAAACAAGCTATGCCAGTACCTATTATCTTTGTAACAAGCAGAGATACAAATGCTGACGAATTGAAAAGTATTCAAGTGGGTGGAATTGACTTTATCACAAAGCCGTATGACACGCTTATTCTTCTTGAGAAGATCAAGCGTGCATTGCAGTTATCAAACCCGAATAATTTCCGTGAGCTTGTTAAAAAAGATTGTACCCTTGATTTACATTTATCTATTTTGAAGTATCAAGAGAAAAGCATTGAATTGACAAGAAATGAATTTCGTATTTTATACTACTTCTTTATGAACGAAGATAAAGTTATCAGTAAGGAAGAACTATTGGAAAAGCTGTGGAACGACAAATATTATTTAGACGAAAATGTATTACTGGTTAATATGACCCGTCTAAAAAAGAAAATGAAAGAAATCGGTATTGTTCATTTATTGGAAAATATACGAGGAAAGGGTTGGAAACTGTGAGCTTTTTTACATTCTTAGAAGAAAAAATAACAGAGATATTGTTTCAGCTTTTCTTTCTTGCCTTAGTAGCATTTCTCTTGATTTTCTACGGCGTAGATACGCTATTTGTTGTATTGCTGGTAATTCTGTTCATCAGCATACAAGGGCTTTTTCAATGGTGTTTGTATCGGAAGAAACGTAAGGCTTCGCAACATATTATTGATTTAGTAGACGGACTGGAAGAAACCTACTATATTGCAGATGTTTTACCAAAGCCAAAAGAATTTCAAAATGAAGCCTATTACTACGCACTAAAAAAAGCCTGCAAATCTATGAATGATGAAATCGGTAAAATCACAGAGGAAAAGCAGGATTATCAAGAATATGTGGAAAGTTTCGCCCATGAAATTAAAATACCGATAGGAGCATTGTCTTTGACGTTCGATAATACGAAAAATTACACGTTAAAAAAAGAAACAGACAAGATATTTCAGTTGGTGGAACAAATGCTCTACTATGCAAGGAGTGAAAATACGGAAAAGGACTATTTTGTAAAACAGTTGCAGTTAGACGAAGTGATACATAATGTCATTCTGAAATTTCGTCATTCACTTATGGAAAGGAAAGTAATTATCAATATCCATGACATAGAGAATGTTGTATATACTGATGAAAAATGGCTGACATTCATTCTATCTCAAATCGTGCAAAATGCGATTAAGTATTTTGACAAGCAGGAAAACAAACTGACGATATACAGTCAAGACAACGGAACAAATATACTGCTTGTAATTGAAGATAATGGCTGTGGAATAAAAACGTCTGATTTATCCCGTGTATTTGAAAAAGGCTTTACTGGTTCTAACAGAAACAAGGCAAATGCAACAGGTATGGGACTGTATCTATCTAAAAAATTATGCGATAGGTTGGGGTTGAAATTGGATATTGCTTCTACGGAAAAAGAATATACAAGACTGACAATTATATTTCCAAAAGGAACAGTTCATAATTTTTCAGAGTAATTTGAAAAACCATGCCAACATTGATACGGTGCTTTAAGGGGGCTTGCGTTATGGAAAGCTTTAAGTACAATTATTTGCAATCAAATCCCACCTAATAGCACACTATTAAAAATTGAATATGTTTTAGCTTTAAAGGCTCGTACAGACTATATGTTTTGTGCGGGCTTTTTTCATACCCGAAAAAATTTAAAAAATTTTTCAAAAGAGGTCATTAAATCACACCTAG
>NZ_QTZH01000026.1:0-45060 GCF_003462585.1 Ruminococcus sp. OM04-4AA
CTTCAATCTTCTCATAAGAAGTCCGGTTTCCGATCTTGTCATACGTATAATTATGGACTGTCTTTTTACCGCCCTCTGCTTTTTCTGTACAGCGTGTCAGTTCCCAGTTATCATCGTATTCATAAGTACGTGTCGTCTGGATCTCTTTCTCCTGATGCTCACAGTCTGCTTTGTCTGTCTCTTTCTGTGTATCGCCCCAGTTGTACCAGTCTTCCCAGCTTGGCGTCTTTCTTGTTCCAGCTTCCAGTTCGGTCGCTGTCTCGCTGACTACATATCCCTGATCATTGTACTTGTACTCATAAGTACTGATTACTTTGCCGCAGGAACCACAGGTATTCACAATCTTTGTGATATGATCTTCTGCATCGTAAGACACTTCCGTCTTTGTTCCGTTGCTTCTAACGACTTCTGTCACACGGTTTAGTGCATCATGCTTGTATGTCGTCACCTTTCCGTTACGGTCTGTCAGTTTTACCAAATTATCATTTAAGTCATATTCATAGCTGACCTTTGTACCATCCGGGTATACGATTGCCTGCAGATTATCTGCGTCATCATAAACGTAGCTGACATCCTTTTTCGAACCGCTTGTCACTTTGGTGATTCTTCCGAGTGCGTCGTATTCGTAGCTGCTCTTGCCTGTCTGATCCTTCATGGATACCCGTTCCCCGGCACTGTTATATGCGTAGGTTACGTCCTTTTCGGATGTCTCTCCCTTTGCGTCCTGGTATGATTTCTCCAACAGGTCATTCAGTTTGTCGTAATCATACGTGGTTTTCTTGCCGCTTGCCTGTGTATGTCCGGTCAGTCTGCCTTTTTCATCATAGTCGAATTTCTCCGTTCTTCCTGCCGGATCTTTGATGGATGTCAGGTTACCTTCCAGATCGTAAGTATAATTCGTTATCTTATTTGCTGCATTGGTAAAGGTCACCAGATTATCCATGTTGTCGTAACCATAAGTTGTTACACCGCCAAGGGCATCGGTTACTTTGGTCAGATTGTCATTCTTGTCATATTCCAGATGGCTCTTTAATCCAGTCTTATCTGTAACAACCTGAATATTACCATGTGCATCGTAATCAAATCCCGTTGTGAATCCACGCTTATCTGTGATAGAAGTTACCCTGCTGTCCTTATCATACGTGTAGGATTCCTTCTGTCC
Organism: Ruminococcus sp. OM04-4AA; assembly: GCF_003462585.1. Lineage (NCBI taxonomy): Bacteria > Bacillati > Bacillota > Clostridia > Eubacteriales > Oscillospiraceae > Ruminococcus > Ruminococcus sp. OM04-4AA. The sequence goes on from NZ_QTZH01000026.1 coordinate 1,163, forward strand.
CAATGCATCCGTCTCTTCTGTTACACGATTATCTTTATCATAGACGGTCTTTGCAACATACCCCATCGGATCTGTTACTGATGTAACATTATAATTCTTGTCATAACCGTAGCTGGTCTTTCTTCCACCCGGCTTTGTGATGTCTGTGATATTTCCAGCCGGATCGTAAGTATAGGCTGTAATCTTGCCAAGCGGATCGGCTGCGGAAGTCATCTGTCCTGCCAGGTCATAACTGTAGGTATTGCTCCGTCCAAGTGGATCTGTCTCCTTCACCAGATTGCCATACTTATCATAAGAAAAGCTGGTTGTTCCATCCAGTGCATTGGTAGAAGACTTCATGTTATGGAGCTTATCGTAAGTATAAGTGGTGGTACTCTTTAAGCTGTCGCTTTCTTTTACCACATTGTCCACTTTATCATATGAGAAATTCTTAGTATAACCCAGCGGACTGGTCATACTCTCCAGACGTCCGGCTTTGTCATAATTGTAAGTATATTCGCCACCATTCGCCTGTGTCATCTTTGTGACATTATCATTCAGATCCACACTGTACTGGGTCGTATTTCCTTTTGGATCTGTTACGGAGATAACATTACCATGCTTGTCATAATCATATTTGGTGACTGCTCCCTTTGGAGAGATCTGTTCTGTCAGATTACTTAAGCTGTCATATTTGTATTCCGTAATAAGTCCCATCGGGTCTTTGGATTTGGTAAGATTACCGATGGCATCATAGCGGTATTCATTGGTCTCTTTTAATGGAGAGGTTTCCCCGATCTTGCGGTCCAGTTCATCATACTGGTACGTTGTCGTATTTCCATTTCCATCTGTCTGGGATACAAGATTATTGTTTTTATCGTAAGCGTATTTGGTGACTGTACCATTTTCATCCGCCGCTTCCGTCACATTATCATTTCCGTCATACTTAAAGGTGCTGGATGCTCCGAGAGGATTTGTCTGGGAGATCACCCGGTCTTTCTTATCGTATGCGTACTGGTAAGTGGCTTCGTCTTCTTCTGTCATGGATAACTGGTTGCCGACTTTATCGTAAGTAAAGCTTGTTCGATGGCCTTCTGCATCCGTTACCGCTATAATGCGGTCCATAACATCATATTCGTAAGAGGTCGTACTTCCGTCTGCCTCTGTCAGTTTCAGGAGCCTGCCATACTGATCGTACTTGTATGTTGCTGTCCGGCCGAGTTCATCGGTCTGTGTCAGTACATTTCCGGCACCATCATATGTATAATCCATACTGTTTCCGCCATTGTCGGAGGAATGGATCAGGTTGCCTGCTCCGTCATATTGATAGGTAATTACGAGTCCCTGTGCATCCGTACATTTTACAAGCTGTCCGATAGCATCGTACTCCATCAGCACCTTGTCCCCTGTCGGCAGTATTATGGATGTGTTATTTCCCTCTTTATCATACACATAGCTGTACGCATTGCCGAGGGCATCCGTCATCTTTGTGCTGTTGCCCTGTGAATCGTATTCGTAAGTGGTCTTTCCTTTCAGGGCGTCCACCGTCTGTTCCAGATTGTCGGTGGAATCATATTTCATTGCTGTAATGTTGCCCTTTGCATCGGTTACCGATGTCATGTTTCCATTACCATCGTAAGTCATGATACTGGTATTTCCATTTTCATCGGTAGAGGATACCAGATTTCCATTTAAGTCATACTTCATGGATACGGTATATCCAAGGGCATCTTTGGATGTAGTCAGATTTCCTGCCTTGTCGTAAGCATAAGTATCTGTTCTTCCCTCTTCATCGGTAGAAGATACCAGATTACCTGCTTTATCATAAGTATATGTGGTAGTTCCACCTTCCGGGTTGGTTTCACTTAAGCGGTTTCCTGTATTATCGTAGGTATAAGTCCAGGTTCTTCCACTGTCATCTGATTTTGATACCAGATTGTCTGCCGCATCATAAGCGTAAGTGGTAACTGCACCTAATTCATCTGTCTCTTTAGCGAGTCTTCCGCAGTTATCATATTCCTTGGAATGGCTGCTTCCATCTCCATAGGTAATCTTGGTTTCGTTTCCTAATGCGTCATATTCATATTTGGTTATATTACCAACTGCATCTTTTGACTGAAGCACCTGTCCAAGAGAATCAAACTTGGATACGGTTGCATTTCCATTTCCATCGGTATATTTTTTCAGATTTCCTGCTTTGTCATATTCATAGAGCTTTGTTCCAAAATCTTTATTACTCTCTTCTATGACACGTCCCATGCTGTCATACTTATAAGTAATTGTATTTCCTTTTGCATCGGTTGCTTTGACCTGCTGATAATTCTTATCATAAGCGTAGCTGATCTGATTTCCTTTCGGATCTGTACCACTGGTCATGTTGTACATCTTATCGTAAGTATAAGTGGTGGTGTTCCCCAGTGCGTCAGTACTTGCTGTAATATTTCCCACACCATCCAGCGTATAAGCAGTCACACCGCCATCGGCTGCTGTCTTGGAAGTCAGATTGCCATTCGCATCGTAACTGTTCGAGGTTACATTTCCAAGTGGATCTGTCATGGTAACTGCACGATTCATCGCGTCATACGTGAATCCCCATGCTGCTCCATTTCCATCCACATATCCGGTCATGTTCGGTCCGTCATACGAATACGTTGTTGTGACACCTCTGCCGTCTGTCTGGGATACCATACGATGTTTGTCATCGTAAGTATAGGTAATGGCTGTTCCATCCGGTTTTGTAGATGTGACCATATTTCCATTACCGTCATAACTGTAAGTAACCGTTGCTCCGTTATATCCGGTTACGCTGGTCAGCTTATTCTGGTCGTTATATGTGTAGGATGCTGTCTTTCCATCCTCTCTTGTCTCCGTTGCTACATTGCCAAATGCATCATACGTATAAGATTTTGTTCCTGCTGCTGTGGTTTCGGAAGCAAGCTGATTTTCTGCATTATAAGTCTTTTCACAGGTTGTTCCATCCGGATATTCAATGGATGTTGTACGGTACTGATCATCATAATGATAAACGGTCTTATTTCCTTCGTTATCCGTTGTTGTAGTAGAATTCTTTCCGTACTTAAAAGTTGCTGTTCCTTTTTCTGCATCGGTCTGCTCTACGACTCTTCCTTCTTTATCGTAAGTATTCTTTACAACCGTATTGCCATTCTCATCTTTCCAGCTTGTCATACGGCTGTCATCATCATATTGGTACTCTTTTGTTGTTCCGTTCGGGTCTGTTACAGATATCAGATTTCCCTGCTCATCATATTTGTAAGTAACTTTTCCACCATCTGGAAGAGACAGTTCTTTGATATGCCCGAATTTATCCTGCTTTACCCCGAATGTTTTTCCGGATGGTGTGGTAATCTTGCTCAGATTATAATCATCGTCATAATCTAATACTGTCTTAAATCCATTCACATCCGTTACATATCGTAAGATTCCGTATTTATCAAATGACCAGATACTCTGATCCGCATCTGTCAGTTCCCATCCGATGTAGTCATGGTCTGTATCTTTATAGCTGACTGCTTTTAAATCGTATACATAACCATCCGGAGCGGTGTAGCTTCCATCTTCATTCTTATCAAAGATCAGATAACTTCCGTCCCCTCTCATATACAGAAGGCTTCCGTCCTCCATCTGAGAAAGTGACTGGTCATAGTTAAAGCTCCATCCACGTCCGAACATGGAATGCTGGTCTGTTCCTTTGGAATTGTAGCTTCTTGTAATGGAGAATTCCCCATTCAGCTCATTCATCGTCACATCGGACTGATCCATGTAGAAGTTACCGGTATTTAAGTTGACCGGCTCAAATCCAAATTCACAGTGCAGCCCTCTTCCCATCAATGCTCCGTCAATCCGCATCTTATCCTGATCCGTAAGAGGTGCCGGACTATATGGGACATTGGTCTGTGGGTTACGGATAAAGATCGTATTATTTGCAACAACCAGTGCATCCATCACCTGATTGTCTTTCATAATGTTCTTAAGCGGAACACCATAATATTTTGCGATCTTTGGAAATGTATCAAACTGTTTGACTTCATAGATCACAAAGCTGTCACTGGTCACTTCTTTTCCTGTTTCCAGCTTTCCATCAATCTCTTTCGATGCTTTTGCTTTGATCTTATAAAGCTTGTCTTTCGTCAGCCCCGAATACAGTGCACTCTGCCAGTTGGAATCTTTGCTGTAATACTTATTCGCCTCCGGGAACTGCTTATTGTATTCTGTACTGTCTGGATAGGAATACAATGGTTTCGCATCTGTTTCGTGATGCTCTTCTTTTTCCTCATCCGGGAGCAGATAATACTCTACGGTAGATTTGCTCTTTGCGATTCCGTCTGCAAATACGGCATCAAATTTCAGTTTTCCATTGGTATTCTTTTCTGTCATCGGGCGAAGCAGGATCGTTGTTTCATCCAGTGACATATCTCGCAGATATGGATCTTCAGCCGGTGACCACTGGATGCTGAGTTTCGGTCCATAAACGGATGCCCTGTTATTCAGTACCTCACACTGCATAGAAGCTCCAAGGTTATTTGCCTCTGCGATTGCTACCAGTGCAAATCCGTTATTCGCATGCGTTCCCTGCACCCAGTCATTTACCAGATCTTTGACGTCATAATTGATATAACTGTTCCTTGTGGTACTTGCATTCTGTACATCCTGGAATGTAGCTGCACTGGTTTTGTTTTCCATGTAATCGATGTGTTCCAGGTTTGATCCACACGGTAAAGACCAAACTGCGATGTGCCACCACTATATGCTGTCCGCTGGCTCACTGCAAAGGTTGCGCTGTCGATTTTTGAATCTTTCGGAATCTGACTAAAATCAGAATTGACTTTGATATAAGTCCGGCAGTTCTGATGTGCAGTACCAAATCCTGCAAGGTTTCCAGACTTAATACCATCATCAAATCCGACATATGGATAATTGTTGTCACCAATCTGACTGGTAGGACTTCCCTCTTCCACACCGATCATGTTAAAGGAACTCTTCTGGATCTCCACTGGTGTCGGATCAATCCTGACCGGATACTGACGTTCTTCTGCTGAAAGCCAATCCCTGTCTGGTTTTACGGTCAGGATTGTTTTTCCCTCTTCTTCCCGAAGTTCCAGAGTGATCAGGAAACTAATCTCCCCGGCAGCGTCTTCCATTGATGGCGTCTCCAGAAGATACTTCGCATCTTTGATTGTCTTCCCTTCCGGATAGATATAGACCTGATTGTCTTTTACTTCTGCCTGATACCCCGGAATCTGCAGCTCGTATTCATAGACTTCCCTGTCTGTTGGCTGCTGAAGCACGATATCTTCTTTAATACTGGAATCCAGTACTGTATACTGAACATCTGCACCTTCGTAAACTTCATTATAAAGGATTGCATTGTCTTTAATAACGGAATGTGTATAATCTCCATCTACCGGAATGATTCCGATTCTGGTCTTTCCATTTTCAATCGTTACACCATTCTCTTCTGACATCTGTTCTGGAAGAAGGATGGCATAATCATTTGCCTTGTTCTGATAAACTTCCGTTTTCTCTTCCTTTTGGTCATCCTTCGATGCACTGCTGGCTTCCTGTGCTTCTTCGGATGCCGGAGTATCTGCTTCTTCTGGTTTTACAAGTGTATTATCAACCAGCTCGGTATCTCCATCCTCATTCTTATAAGTTCCGACATAGCCTCCATAAACGGTTGTATACTGCTTGTCCCCTGTCTTATACGTCCTGGAGATGGCATCATAATCGATCAGTTCTCCTTCCGGTTCTTCCGGAATCGGATAATAATCCTGTGGTTCTTTTAGTTCCACTTCTTTTTCCTGCGGATTTTCTTCTGTTTCTTCCGCTGGAGTTGTCTGTTCTTCCTGCGTCTCTGTATCTTCTGATGGCGTCGTTTCATTTTGTACGTCCGCATCAGACTGTTGACTCTTATCTTGTTCTCCAGATGTGGAATCTGTAATCCCTGCTTCTTCTTCCGTCAAAGCCTCTGGTCTGGAGAAATCTGCATTCTTCTGTACATCCTCAATGGCTTCTTTAGCCTGTACAAAAATAGGTTCTGTTCCCTGCAGCGCCATCAGGACTGCAAGTACTAAGGCTATAGCCGACTTTCGAAATCTCTTCATAGTCTCTTTCTCCCTGTCACTTTTTCTTAACTTTTCTTTTGTTCCCTATTCAGTTGTCGGAATCTCTACCCTCCCTCTTTTCGTTTTTCTTACTATAAGCTAAAAAGTGACAGCTTTTTTGCGTTTGGCGGAATTGACCTTGAATCTGGCAAAAATGACCTTTTTCGGAAACAGCTTGTTTTTCTATTCTCCCAGATCCATATACAGGAAAAGCCGGATCTGAAACTCATGATCCGTAGATATGATCTCCATATCTCCCTGATGCTTTTCCACAACATATCTCACATTTTCGAGTCCGATGCCATGTCCTTCTTTCTTTTTCTTGGTACTCAGATACCGTTCACCTTTCCGAAGTACTTTCTCTTTTGCGCTGTTTTTTACCTGCATCCGCAGTATCCCTTTTTCATAATGAATGATACAATTCAGACTCCGTTCCTTGGATTCCATTGCACCACGAATCGCATTATCCAAAAGATTCCCAATTACAATACTCAGATCAAACAGTTCTGCCCCGATATAGGGTGGCAGATGCACGCTGATCTCCAGTTTCTTCAATTGATGCCTGTATTCTTGTAGGATATAATTCAGCAGATTATCTACGATCTTATTTTCCGTATACGAAATGGGGACTGTATCTTTCCATACGTTTTCTATCTGATCCACATACCGGAGTATTCCCTGAAAGTCTTTCGCCTGTGCCATCGCCCGAATGGTATGCATATGGTGTTTGTAATCGTGCCGCAGTTTGTTCAATCGCTCCTGCGAATTCTGCATCACATCCATACGTTTCGCATACTGCTGTAACTGGATCTCCATATATCCGCGATTCGTTTCTTCCTCATAGCTTTTCTGCACTTCATCATACAGATAAAAAATCAGAATATTGATAAACAGAAGAAACAATACCATACTTTCCCGGATGCGGTGTTCCTCTGGATTCATAATATTGATACAGACAGCAATACTCAAAACGGGCACAGACAGCATCGCAAGCCAGTGGTTGGTTTGCATCTGATAACCACGCTTTAAATTCAGTTTTCGCTCCACCAGACTTTCTACAACAAAGAACAGAAAATTGCCTATTACAATCAGTCCCGGTCCAAGATGACGGTTCTTTACACGGTTGATGCACATGGCAATTGGAATTGCATCGCACAAAATGCCTGTCATGTATACCATCAATATATTCCAGATCCTGTGTTTCGTATCTGCCGGATAGCTTTGTGCGATCAAAACTAACCCCAGAAGATTAAATATCACATTTCCTTTGATCGTACCCAGACACATATTTGCACAGCAGCCAATCACATAACTGAAGACATAACAGAGCCATCTGTGCGGATTTTTTTCTTTTACATACAAAGCTGAATTATAACGATATACTGTGTAAAACCAGAAGATGCGGTTTGTAAGATAGGTAAGCAGATGGATGTTCATCGCAGTTCCCCCTGTCTGAGCAGGAGCTCCCGTACTCGCTTTCGGTTCACTTTACTGATACTCAATTCCGTCTGGTTCTTCATTCTGACCATATCGTATCTGTAACATTCCACATATGCCCGGTTAATCAGAAATGACTTATGAATTTTCAGGAAATAGTCTCCGGTTCTCTTTTCCACATCACTGATCTGCCCCCGGAATTCCTTTTCTCCTTGCTCTGTAACCATATGGATGGTCTTTTCCGTACTGTAAAAATACATAATTTCCCGGTATGCAATCCGGTGCATTCCTTCCGAATTCCGATACTCGAAGATCTGTCTTTCGGAATCTGTACAGGCACACAGTTCATCCATAACATGATATACATCCTCTTCTTTCAAAGGTTTGATCAGAAAATCAAATGGATGGATATGAAAAAGCTGCATTGCATACTCCCGAAAGGTGGAAATATAGGTGATCCGTATCGTTCTGCCATGCTGTTTTTTGCGAATCTCTTCCCCTATCTGTATTCCATTGCTTTTTTCTAACTGAATGTCCAGAAAGATTATATCGAATTGATTTTCTTCCAATGTTTCCAGCAAGGCATTTTCTGAAAGATAGCAATAAATCTCCAGCGGCTCGCCACACATTTCCCCATAGTGCAGCAATTTCTGTCTCAACCATTCACATACAGCCTTATCGTCATCACAGACTCCCAGTTTTAACATGTTTCTCACTCCTCTCACAACATACAAAATGAATTCCCACCTGTATCACTTTATACGTTGTGTTTTGCTGATACTTCTACATATAATAAACACTTGAGATTCGAAAAACTGACGCTGTTTTATTATATTTTTATAGATTTCATAGAATTTTTATGTTTGTCAAAAAAGGATGGCTTTCACCATCCCATAATACACCTTTATTATATTCCATCTAATGTTAATCTATATCCAGATAGTATCCCACCTTCCGGATACTCTGAATCAGCTTGGCTGTTTCTGGATCGGATTTCTCCAGTTTTTTCCGCAGTCTGCGTACAAAGCACCAGATCCGCACCCCAGTCGATGTATTTCTTTACCACATGGCTTCCCGGTATTACAACAATAATTGGTGCTCTGCTATACTGTCTGACTTCCCATATTAACTTTCCCAACACTCCATTATCACTTTTCACCAACTACTGAATTTTCAGATAGGACTCTTCACTAATTGCATGTTCCATCCGGCACGCATCACGATTCGCTGTTTCCGAAAATTCTCCGAGTTTCATACTACCTCCCCTTTCGGAAAGTATTTCTTCTGTATTCCTGCTGTTAAGAAATTCTGCCGTTCTCCATTTCATACACTACATCTGCTACATTCATTGTGGATACTCTGTGGGATACCAGGACAACCGTTTTTTTCTCAGCTGATTCTTTCAATGATTTTAAGATAATACCCTCGTTCAACGAATCCAGATTCGAAGTTGGTTCATCCAGCAGGATCATCTCTGCATCATGCAAAAATGCTCTTGCAATTCCGATTCTCTGTTTCTCACCGCCAGATAACGTATCTCCCAGTTCTCCAACTTCTGTATCATAGCCTTTCGGAAGTGTCATGATAAAGTCATGAATAGAAGCTTTCTTTGCCGCTTCCATAATCTCTTCCCTCGTTGCTCCCGGTTTGGCAATGGCGATATTATTGGCGATACTGTCATGGAACAGGTGTGTTTCCTGCGTCACGTAAGACTCCATATCTCTTAGATGCTTTGTCGGAATCTTTCGGACATCCGCACCATCTACCGACACACTTCCTTCCTGCACATTCCAGAAACGCATCAGCAGTTTCAGAAGTGTGGACTTACCGGAACCACTTGCCCCATGAATGCCGGTGATCTGTCCCGGCTGTAAGGTAAGGGAATAATGATCCAGAATCGTATCTGTCTCTGTTTCACTCACCTTATAGGCAAAAGTTACATTCTCTGCTTTTGCCCCTGTAAAGGTATGATCTGTACTTTCTTCTGTATCCACATCCCCCGGTATTTCTTCCACAAGTGGTGTCTCTTCTAATAAAGAAAGAACACGCTCACCGCTTGCCAGTGTCTGGTTCAGGTTGTTGGAAAGGCTTGACAATGCTACTACCGGGCCGAAAGAACCCATCATTGCGATCGTACAGGTTAAGATTCCTTCAAATCCCATCTCGCCCTTCGCATAGAGCCAGATCGTCAGTGCCAGCATTCCAAAGGATGCAAGCAGGATAACCATGTTCGTAAATGAACGCTGTGAGCCTTCCATTTTGCTTAATGATTCCTGCATTTCGGCAAGGTTCTTGGATTGCCCTGTCATCTGCTTTTTTCTCTTTTCACCCTGTCCGTACTGGATGGTTTCATCTAATCCACGTAAGGATCTAGAACAAAACTGTTCAGTTCTCCGAAGCTTGTTCTAAACTCCATTCCCTTCTGGCTGCCACGTTTTCCATTCCACATTGGGATGGCTACACCGACAATCAGATAAGCTGTCAGTGCAAGCAGTCCTGCTAACCAGTGATATCTTCCGATAAAGATTACCATGATAATCGAGGTCAGTGTTGCGATCGCAATCGGGGAAATGGTATGTGCATAGAACACTTCCAGTAATTCAATATCTGTTGTAATAATAGAGATCAGATTTCCCTTGTCTCTGCCTTCCAGTTTCGCCGGGCAGAGCTTTCTTAAGGAAGCAAACACTTTATGACGAATGATCGCCAACAGTTTAAACGCAATAAAATGGTTACAATACTGTTCCACATAATGCAGGATTCCCCGGAGCACTGCGATCACGATCATGACTGTGATAATCGTCTTTACCGGGGTAAATACTAACCACATCTTCTCTACCGGAACGGTCATTCCGGCTACCCCGGTCAGAAGTCCATGCACGATGACCTGTCCTGCCAGTATTGTCAGGAAGATCGCACACAAGTAACCCAATGTTCCAAGGATAATTGCTGCCAACATGATATGAAGCAGGGGTTTTACTAACCCGATCAGGCTTCCCATGATCTGAATGGCACTTCTGCGTTTTGTTGTATTTGTATGTTCACTCATTATGCCACTCTCCCCTTTCCATAATTTTCCAGAGCCATCTGGCTTTCATACAGATGTCTGTATGCACCATTCTGGCTCATCAGTTCGTCATGTTTTCCACTTTCCTTGATTTCCCCGTCTTTTAAGAAATAAATCTTGTCGGACTTCACGACATTTGCCAGTCTGTGGGAAATCAGAAGCACCGTCTTTGTCTTTGCCAGTTCGTGAATCACATTCATGATCAGTTCTTCACTTTCCACATCAATATTAGATGCCGCTTCATCGAAAATATAAACTGCACTGTCTGTCCGAAGCAATGCTCTAGCAATCACCAGTCTCTGGCACTGCCACCGGACAAGTTGCTTGCTTTTTCCAGCAACTGTGTCTGCAATCCATCCTGCGTCTGTAAGAAGCCTAAGAGATTGACTTTCTGAAGAACTGCTTCCATCTCTTCTTTCGTCGCATCCGGTTTTGCCATCTTCAGGTTTTCTTCTACTGTGCCTTTGAACAGATAACTGTTATGGCGGACCAGAACAACCCTCTGCATCAGATTGGTTTCATTCACTTCATTCAGCGGTACACCACCGATGGTGATCTCTCCGCTGTATCCCCGGTTCTTTGCTGCAAGGATTCCTGCAATCGTACTCTTACCACATCCGGATTCACCAACCAATGATACAAAACTTCCTGCCGGAAGATTTAAGTTGATGCCTTTTAAAATCTCTCGGTCCGCTTCGTAAGAAAAATGAACATCCTTCAACGACACATCCAATGCTCCATCCGGCAGACATTTTTCTCCCGCCTGTGGTTCCGGCAGATCCAAGATCTTAAAGATCTTGTCACTCGCTGCCATTCCATTCATTGCGATATGGAAGAATGAACCAAGCAGTCGAAGCGGCAGGAAAAACTCGCTGGCAAGCAGGACGATACATAACGTTCCTGCCACACTGATATTTCCTTTTAAGAATTCGGACACCGCAACTGCCATACCAATCGCTGCACCACCATACGCCACAATATCCATCACACTTGTGGAATTGAGCTGCATGGTCAGTACCTTCATGGTGATCCTGCGGAAGTTCTGGGATTCCCCATCCATCTCGTCCGCTTTCTGCTGATCTGCCTGATAGATCTTCAGCGTCGTCAGTCCCTGCAGATTCTCAAGGAACGAATCACCCAGCCCGGTATAGATACTCCAATATTTGTTCAAAAGTTTCTTTGCGATCTTCTGTACCACAACGATCGAGATTGGAATCAGTGGCACACAGATCAACAGGATCACACTTGCCTTTACACTCACTCTGCAAAGAATGAGAAATAAGGTCAGTGGTGCGATCAGGCTGTAGAACAACTGCGGAAGGTATTTTCCAAAATACGTTTCCAACTGCTCAACACCCTCTGTCGAAACCTGTACCACCTCAGAAGAAGACACCTGCTCACTGTAGGAAGCTCCCAGTTTCAACATCTTGTCATAAATCTTTTCTCTTAAAATTCTCTTTACATCTACACATGCAAGATACGAAGACCTTGCCCCCATCCGTTCGCATACAAATCGTATGATCACCACCAGAACGAGGATCAGGATTGTCCTCTCAATCACCGGTACTGTCACCGCACGATAGACCACGCGCTCCAACAGGTCAGCAATCGTAAATACTGCCAGTACCTGCGAGAGCAATGCCGCCCACTGCCACAGGATGGTGTAGACAATGTACTTTTTTGCGTGGGATAAAAGTCCCACCAGTCTTGTTTTAATCATTTGCTTTTTACCTACTCACTATTTTTCTTTCACACTACAGACCAGATGCCACACTGCCAGCACCGGATGATAGAAAAGCATCCTCGGTCCGGAAAACCGCATGACCACTCGAATCTTCTCCCTCATCTCTGGCTTATAGCAATGCACCTTACAGTTCGCACAGAATGTTTTTTCTTCCATAAATGGACATTTCTGGCTTCTGAGTCTGGCATAATCTGAAAGTTCCTGACAGGAAGGACACATCTTTCCTGTCGTTTTGTCATGTTCCTTATGATTCTTCCGGCAGTACAGCCGGATCATCTCTTCCACGACATACTGTTCTTTCTGCCGCTTTTTTTCTACTTTGTTCTTTTTATTCATTTCTTTATTAGTGGAATTTTACAATTTTAGATAACACACCTTGCGTTTAGAACAAATGTTTGATAGAATGATTGCAGGCTTTACAGCCTAAGGTGCTACTTCACTTGACGTGAAATGGCGGTTCGCTTTGTGCGGAGAGTATAACATAGCTCCGATTACATAGATTCATCTCTCTTTTTTGAGAGAAATCTTATGAAAGGAGGTATGTGCTTATGCTGACCATTGGTGACTTAATTGCAGTGATCTCACTGTGTGCGACTTTTTACAGTCTGGGTTACGCTCATGGTAAGCGTGATTCCAAGGCACAAAAATAACCGCCCCAACCTGGTAAGTTAAGCGGTTATTTTTATACCAAATAATATATCAGGCGAACCGTCATCGGTAGCACCTTTTCTACTATTATATTAACACCGCTTCTTTTCTATGTCAAACATCTTATTCTATTGTCTGTCAAAAATCTTTTATTCCACTTCCATTTCTCCCGTTTTTACTGTCTTTACCCTTAAGAAGAAATACATAATGTGAAACACCCACACCACTGCCAGACAGATTCTTCCAACCGGCACATCCTTCATGCAGATAAATCCGATCGCCATAACTACGGTCACAGTTCCTACGATCTTGCACTTTGTTCCCATCGTCATGGCTCTTTTCTGGACGAAGCTGTCCAGATGTTTCTTATATAAATTCGTTCCTATGAACCAATCATGCAGTTTCTTTGAACTCTTGGCAAAGCAGAACAGCGTTGCCATGTAAAACGGAACAGTTGGCAGGATAGGAAGTACAATTCCTATCGTACCAAGTCCCAGACAAAGAAATCCAAGCACGATCCAGACTATTTTTAATGGATTTTTCATCTTCTTTCCTTTCATTAATTCATTTGCGTTAATTTTATTATTTTACACATTGTGTAATCGTTAGGGATTTGATAGAATAGACACAGGCTTTACAGCCTAAGGTGCTACTTCACTTGACGTGAAATGGCGGTTCGCTTTGTGCGGAGAGTATATAGCTCCGATTACATAGATCTATCTCTCTTTTTGAGGGAATTCTTACGAAAGGAGGTATGTGCTTATGCTGACCATCAGTGACTTAATCGCAGTGATTTCACTGTGTGCGACTTTTTACAGTCTGGGTTACGCTCATGGGAAGCGTGATTCCAAGGCACAAAAATAACCGCCCCTTAGCCTAGGAAACTGAGAGCGGTTATTTTTACCATCTTTTTTTCATCAGGCGAACCGTCATCGGTAGCACCTTTTCTAATATCATATTAACACCGCTTTCATTCTATGTCAAACATCTATTCAATTATCAAACATCTTATACTAAAATCAGTTACTGTTCACACGATGTGCGACCAGCAACGCATCTCGCCATTTTTAATCGCCTTTGGCAATGGGGCGATATGCATTCAAGTCAAAACACGCATCCTCCGTGTCAATCAGCGGAGTGATTGACACGGGAGTGAACAGTAACTAAAATCACACCGCCAGCACAAACTTCCGTCCGTCTACTCTCGTCACGCCAAGCTCGATGCCATACAGCTCCCGGATGCTCTCTTCCGTAATCACTTCCTCCGGATCACCTTCCACCAGCACTTTTCCATCTTTCATTCCGATGACATTATCTGAATATGCGATTGCCTGGTTGATGTCATGCAGTACCATAATAATGGTAATGCCAAATTCCTGATTGAGTTTTTTTACAAGCTGCAGAATCTCGATCTGATACCGGATATCCAGATAGGTGGTCGGCTCATCAAGGAACAGCGTCTTCGTTCCCTGACAAAGTGCCATTGCGATCCATACCCTCTGGCGCTGTCCTCCGGAAAGTCTTGGTACTTCTCTGTCCCGGTATTCTGTCAGGTTCGTGACTTCCAGTGCCCACTCGATCATGCGCTCATCCTCAGCACTATCCCCCTGCATCATCTTTTTATGAGGGGTTCTTCCGAATGCCACCAGATTCTCAACAGTGATATCGTCCGATGCACTGTTATACTGCTGGACGATGGCTACCTTTCGGGCAAATTCTTTTAAGTTCAGGTTCTGGATATTCTTTCCCTTGAGGAAGATATTTCCTTTCCCCGGATATAAGTTCTTCGTCATCAGGGAGAACAGGGTGGATTTTCCACATCCGTTCGCTCCCATGATGGTTGTGATCTTGCCTTCCTCGATCTTTAAGGATACACCTTTTAACACTTTATTTTTGCCATAGGCAAAGTGCAGGTCTCTGACTTCCATCGCAGGCTTGTCTGCCCACTTATCCGCTTTTTTCGCTTTCTTTGCTGCTTCATTCTCTGTAGAAGTCAAATCCATATTCTTTTCTTTACTTTGCATACTTCTTAGACCTCCTTAACAGAATGATGAAGAATGGTCCTCCGACCACACTCATAATGATGGATGCAGATACTTCATACGGAGCAGCAATGGTTCTTCCGATGGTATCGGCAAGTAAAAATGTAAACGCTCCGAACAAAGCACTAAATGGTACTAATGCCTTATGGTCACTTCCTACCAGGATTCTTCCGATATGCGGTACGATCAGTCCTAAGAAACTGATTACTCCGGCCACTGCTGTGGAAATACTTGCAAGCAGTACAGCGATCAGGGAAATCACAATACGCATGGCATTGACATTGATTCCAAGGCTCCTGGCTGTCTTATCTTCCAGCGCCAGCAGATTACACATCTTTGTCATGACCAGTGCCAGCACCAGTCCGATCACAACATATGGTACTAAGGTCTTCACGTCATCCCATGTCTTCATGGTGATATTTCCATTGACGATGGCTGCCACACCGGACATATTCCCACCGTTCATGGAGTTTAATGCACTGGAAAGTCCCGTAAACATCGCATCCACCGCCACACCGACAAGGATGATTCTCAGAGGACTTAATCCCCCTTTCCATGACAGGCTGTAAACTAAGACAAATGCAATCACACCGCCAAGAAATGCAAATAATGGAGTGAAGAAAAATAAAGTCGGTGCAAATGCGGTAATCAATACTGCCGCAAAACTTGCTCCACTGGAAATACCAATGATTCCCGGATCAGCAAGAGGGTTCTTAAGTACCGCCTGAAATAACACACCCGATACCGCTATCGCTGCTCCTGCTAACATAGAGATAACGATTCGTGGGAACCGCAGGTCATAGATCGTTGCCACATCTTCATTGTATTCTACAAACAATCCTTTCAGCAGTTCCGGGAAGCTGACCTTCAGGCTTCCGATGTTCACTGCGGCAAAGAATAATGCCACAAGCAGCAAGATCATCACGATAAAAGAAATGGCTGCTTTTGCTGTTTTTCGATGTTTCCTTGCTTTATCCTGTGCGGAGAGGTTCTGGACTTCGGCTTTAGAAGTCTCAGAAGTATTCTGTAATTCTGTCTCTTTCATCTGTCCTCTCCTTTCTACTTGCTCTGCTGTTCGTTGTATTTCTCAGTTGCGTCAGAATCCTTGGCTTTCTTCTGTGCATTATCACTGGCTTCTTTTGCTTTCTGTGTATCTTCATCACTCTCCGGGTACAGGATCGGCTGTAACTCTTCCAGTGCCTGTGGATATTTAAACGTTGCACTCATGCCAAAGTATTCATACGTCAAGTCATAAACTCTGCCATTCTTCACTGCATCAAAATGCTGCCAGATATCATTCTCAGCAAAGTCCTTGTTGAACATCTCCACGACCTGATCCGGCAGTGCATGGGCTGCACGCAGGATGATATCCGGCTCTTTGGTCTTCATATCTTCCGTGTTGACGGTCAGAAATTCCTGATTGGTGTCAGAATATACATTCTCTCCGCCTGCCAGTTCCACCAGACTTCCCACATAGGAGTTCGGTGTGGCAATGATATAACTTCCCGGAAGTCCCATCAGGATCATCACCTTCGGATGGTCCTTGCCTTCGTTTTTCTTCTTATAATCATCATAAAACTCGGTAAATTCCTTCACCAGCTTATCTGCCTGATCCTGCCGGTCGAAGATCTCACCCAGCTCCTGAATGGAACGGTACATACCCGGTACACTTCTGAGGTTTAAGAATGCCCAGTCAGAACCGATGGCTTCATACTTCGGCTGCAGGTCACTCTGTAAGGATACCGGGCTTAAGATCCAGTCCGGTTTTAAGGATGAAAGAATCTCGGTATCCGGACTCATGGCTGTTCCGACCGTCTCTACATCCTTGTATCTGTCCGGGATGGTGGATACGGTACTGCTGCATACACCCACCAGATCCAGTTCCAGCTTGTCACAGATATCTGCGGTTGCCGGAGAGGTCGCAATGATCCTCGGCTCTCCGTCCAGCTCCTGCACTTTCTTCTTCGCTGTTTCCACCGCAGCCTTTTCCTTCGGATCGGTGATCTTCAATAACGACTCTGCGGATTCCGAAGAAGTATCCGCACTGCTCTCGGTCTTTGTCCCGGAGTCACTGCTTTCCTTTCCCTGACTCTGATCGACACATCCTGCAAGGGAAAAGAGCATGGTCATCGCAAGCAGGACTGCGGATGCTTTCTTTAATCTTCTATTCATCATCGTCCTGTCCACCTCCCCAGCGTCTCCAGTTCTTACGGAAATAGAATACCACAGCAGCCACAACACCGATCAGGATCAGACCGACCACCAGAACCGCAATTGCGATCTGAAATACCTTGTTTCCTGAAGTCGATGTGGAAGTACTGTCACTGTCTGCTGCATCTGCATCCTTTGCGGTAGAAAGACTTAATCCTTCTGCACTGTCCAGTGTACTGCTGTCCGTACTCGGAGTTTCCGATTCACTGCTTGGCTTTGCTGCTTCTGATATACTGCTCTGTAATTTCTTACCGGATGATGCACTGCCTGTGGAACTGTCGGATGAAGTACTTCCTGAACTCTGGAGAGAAGAATTTCCAGAGCTTATGCTGCCTGAAGAACCAGATACTGCCGACCCTCCATCGGAAGAACTCTCTGCTGCTGTTCCGTTACTTGCTGCACTTCCAGTTACCATCGTTGCATTCATATCAGTGTTGTTACCTTCCTTGTAATCACTTGGGTAGAGATAGAATACAACATTTCTTCCCATTGGTTCTACATACATCGTTCCGCGCACGATACAATTTTCACTTGGCACCTGAATTACGACATCGGCTGTCGTTCCGTTACTGTCAGAACCTGTACCTGTCTGTGCATACCCGGTACTTGACCAGCCGGAGTCACCGACACTCTGTACCTGAAAATCATGTCCACTGGTATAATCCATCAGACTCATACGGATCGTCAGATAATAATTCCCGTCATCTGCCACCTCTAAAATACCAGTCGGATACACGCATCCTTCTACCATTCCCTGTCCTGTGGCGTAAGAGCCTGCCCCGCCGGAATCTTCCACTACTCCGGTCACCGGATGTGCATAGCACCGGTTGATGGTACAGGTATAGACACTACCTGTTGCTGCCTGTGCCTCCACTGCCGGAAAACCAGCCAGCAGGGCAAGGCTAAGTGCCGAAGCCATCACCACAGACTTGATTCTGTTCTTTATCTTTGCTAATTTCATCTTATTTTCTCCTGTTATACTAGAGAAGTCCCTGCCACTTATGTAGCAGAGACTTCCATTTCCTTTCTGCGTAACTGTTAAGATTCCGTCTGCCCGGCTCTGAACAGTTACCTGTCTGCTTACGAACTGCCTGTCAGATCAGGAAGCCATTCTTAAGCTTTTTATCGCTATAACGTTTACTTTGTAACTTTTCTTCTCTTGTACTCCATCAGTCCGGCAAGAAGTGCTACTCCACCGAGCAGAAGGAGTGTTGCCCAAAGAGTATTGTTTGCTACGACATCATCTGTCTTAACGCTGGATGCGCCCTTAAGGCTGGAACCTGTACCCTTTCCAAGGCTGGATGTTCCACTCTTCAGACTTGAAGAACCACTTCCAAGTGAGGAAGAACCAAGTTTGCTGCTTCCAAGAGAATTGTTTCCGAGGGTATTATTTCCAAGTGAACCATTTCCAATCGAAGAGCAATTATTGTTATTTCCGTTGGAATTATTGTTGTTATTGTTGTTGTCGTTCTTATTAAAGTCCGGATTGTCGGATGTGGTCGCTTTCAGTGAGCTCCAATCCAGTTTCAGGAATACCGGCTGAGTTCCTGTACCGGAACTGATTGCATCCATGATTGGAACGAATACCTGTAATGGCACATATCCATCATTCAGGGCTTCCGGAATCAGTTCGAATGTAACGACATCTGGATAGTTTGTTCCATAAGAATCAGATACTAATGTTCCATCTGCATTCTTCTGGTAAGATTCGATTGTCACATCTGCCAGTGTTCCCTGCGGATTACCGTACTTGTCAACAGTATAACCTGTTGTGAAGTATTTCAGCTGACTTAAATATCCAAGTTTCTGTCCTACCGTCAATCCGTTGAAGTTCAGAGTGATATAGTATTTACCGTTCTTCACTGTCAGTTTGATGGTATGGTTAATCGCCTCATTTGACATAGAATATGTATTCTTGTCTACTTTGACCATTGTACCGTAAACGGAGTAAACACCATCTGCAAGATTCTTGATATCCAGTTTTCCATCATTTTTCTTTGCTAACTGCTGGATTGCTTCTGTCAGTTTCGTCACCTGTTCATCTACAAGTTTCTGTGATGCTGAATCATTATCCATGACATTCTGTGCACGATTAATTGCACTCTGCAATGTTGCAAGAGAGCTTTCTGTGTAAACGTCTGTCTGACTTACAAATGTTTTTGCTTCTGCAATCTTACTTTCCAGTTTGCTCTTATCTACAACTTCTTTTTCTACCAGTCCATTTAAAGCAGTTGTCAGGGATTTCTCTGCTGCTGCAACTTCTGACTCTGTTGCTTTTGGATTTGCTACAACATTCTCAGCCAGTGTAATTGCTGTATTCAGGACTGTCAGACTGTTGCTTTCGTAAACATCTGTTTTTGCTGCTTCCGCTTTTGCTTTTGCAATCAAGTCATTCAGATTCGTCTTATCTACAGCTCTCAAACCATCCAGTGCTGTCTGGAGTGCTGTTACCTGTGCCTGAACTTCTGCCTTGGTAGCATCTTCTTTTGCTGCCACTGCCTGTGCATTTGTGATCGCTGTTTTTAATGCTTCAAGTGTTGCAGAAGTATAAACAACATCTGTTCGGTTTGCTTCTGCTGTTGCTTTTTCAATCAATGCATTCAGTTCTGTCTTGTCTACAACCTGAGTTTCTACTGCGTCTACGGCTGCCTGTAAAGCTTTCACCTGAAGATCAATTTCTTTCTGAGTAGAATTCATGTCGTTATACACATCCTGCGCTGTCATATAAGCTGCATTTAAAGCATTCCAGTATTCATCAGCAACATCGCCCTTAGACATAGCCTTCACCTGATCCAGAAGTGCTTCGATTACACTGTTATCTCTCTCAACGCCTGTCTCCTGTTTGATATTAGCCCAGTCGATAGAAACTCTGGCAACTTTTGTACCCTGACCTTCACCAATGCTTTCCATAACTGGAACATAAACCTCTACATAGAACAGGTTATCGTTCAGTTTAATCGGGATTGATAATTTCTTCGGATACCAGTTTCCTTCGGTATTCTTGTCATAATATTCAGAGTTCTTATTATTAAATAAATCATAAACGTCCGTGTACTCTTCCAGAGTTGTCGCATCAGAAGCCTCATATTTTACCGGATAATTATATTTGTTGTATTCAACCGTATCCATATCGACTTTTTTCAGTTTGTACAGATAGCCTGTCATTCCGGCAAACTGCATGGACTGGAAGTTCATCTCCAGTGTTACTTCACCTTTACCCGTAACTCTTACAATTCCGGTCTGAACCATGGAAGCATTTCCCATAGAATTTTCATCGGATGTTGCGTTGAGCAGTTTGATCGGTACGGAATATGTACCTTCAAAAATCTGCGGATATTTTTCAAAAAGATTACTCTGCTTGTTCTTAACAACAAGTGCTTCATAAGAAGAGGTCAGCAGTTTTGTCTGCTTTTCTACTTCTGCTTTGGTTGCATTGACGTCAGCGGATACTTTCTGAGCAGATTTGATTGCTGCCTGGAAACTGTTCCAACTGTTGTCTGTATAAGTGCCGTCATTTGTCTTGGTCAGTGCATCTTCGATATAGCCATTTAATTCTGACTTATCTACTACATCATCCAGACGAACAAGTGTTTTCACTGCTTTATCCAGTTTTTCAACCTGTTCTTTCATTTCATCTGCTGTCGCATCAGATTTTGCTAATACTTCTTCAGCTTCCTTGATTGCAGACTTCAGATTCTCATAGCTGTCTTTTGTATAATTTGCTTCTGCGTAATTATTTTTCGCATCGGAAACTGCCTGATCCAGTTCTTCTCTTGCTTTTACTTCTTCTTTCATTACAAGACCTGCGGTTGCTGTATCCAAGGCTGTCTCTGCTGCCGTGATTTCTGACTGGAATGCCACCTTATCTGCCAGAACACTTTCTGCTGTAGCAATCGCATCAGTTAATCCAGCAAAAGATTCGCTTGTATAGTTTTTCTCTTTTAACGCTTTCGCATCATTCAGTTTTGATTCCAAATCAGATTTTTTAATTTCCTGTTTTACTGCAGATTTTAAATCAAGATTTAACAGGAGTTCTGTTTCTCCGCTTTCTGTTGTTACTTTTACTTTGTGGTTTTCTACATTTGCAGGAAGCGCAACTACAAGTCTGCCTGCGTCTGTATCTGCATTCGCATATCCGGCACCCTTGCGATACTGCATACCGGTAATTCCGTCCACGTACAGATAAACAGTTACATTGCCGTCTTTATCTGTATATAACGAGCAGATTTTAATCCTGCATTCAAATCACTTGCTGTTCCATCCTGATTGGTAAGTGTTGCCTGTACTTCGTAAACACCTTTTTCCATGGAAACGGCTGTTGACATCGGTACAAGTGCATCTACTGCTGACTGAAGGTCTGCGGATGCCTGATCTGCATTTGCTTCTGTTACCTTTCCTTCCTGAGCAGCGATCACTGCCTGAAGGTCTGCCCAGCTTTCTGCTGTATATTCTGCTTCATTTAATGCCTTGGCATTTTTCAGAACTTTATTGTATTTGTCAAGTCCAGTTGCCTCTTTTAATCCGCTGATTGCATCAGAAATTTCTTTATCTAATGCTACGATTTCCGAATCGTTTGCAGAAGTTGTTCCGTCGATTACCTTCTGAGCTTTTGCTACTGCGTCAGATAATACTTTGTAAGATTCCTCTGTATAATTGTCGGCTGTATATTTAGATGCTTTATCAACTGCTACAACTAAAACAGATTTATCGTGGGTTGGCTCGTTAATTTCCGCTACAGGTGTTAAACCAGATAAAGTCATAAATGCCGTTCTGCATCCTTCACCAGATCCAGGAACTTTATTCTGAAGTTCATCCATGATAGGGACAAAGAAGTTCAGATATACCCCATCATCTCTGTCCGCTGATTCCGGGAACTCAAATCCAACTGTCTTTGGATAATACAGATCATACTGTTCTGCATAAGAATCCATATCTGTGCTACCCGAATCATTCAGATAATAACTGTAATAATCAAGTGGTGTATATTCACTTAATACTGGAAGTCCATTTTCTTCTGTCTGTTCATTATTTGCCCAGAATATTCCATTGCTATATCCATAACGACCAGCGATTGTAATTCCCTGCGTATCAAAATAGATATGTTTCTTTCCATTTTCAACTACTAAGCGTGCAGAATCATTAACAACCGCCGAATTACTCATAGATAATCTATCCGGCTGAGCCTGTTGCCACATAGTAACATTAACATTATAAACTCCGTCTTTTATTTCAGAAATGTCTGTCTTATCTGATTTTTCTGAAATTGCCAATGTATTATATACGCAAGTAGTTCCTGTTATAACTAACTCATCACCATCCATCCGGATACTACCATCTTCATTTTTATAAGAAGAATTTCCAAAGTTTTCAATCGGATTAAATATCTGGAATACCGGAGCACCATACCATTGAACTTCAATTTTACTTGTGTCCCAGTCCTCTGGTATCTTAACTCTAAGTTCTACCGCTCTTGTCGGTTTAACAGTTGTTCCATTTACATTTATTCCCAAATTATAAATCAAAGCCTTTGATGAACTTCCTGCTAAAAGTGAAAAATATTTATTATATTCACTATCTTCATCTGTATTCTCTTCCAGTAACTCTGCTTTAAATTCCGGATTATCACTACCTACATTGTAGCTGTCTGTTATTACGGTTACACCACCGTCGGTTAAACGTAAATCTTTCTTGGCATTGCTTTTTATTCTTGCCTCTCCATAATAGGTTTTTCCATCGGTTGTTTGAACTTTAATTTGTTTACCGAATACAGCCTCCTGTAAGTTAGAAAATGTAAGAGAAATTTTTCCATCACTTAAAATATTGTCTGAATAAACAGAAATTGTTTTATCTCCTACTTGTTCAGCCGAATATGCATATTTATACTGTAAAAAGTTTGTATTCTCTGTAGTAGAAGTTGATTTATCTCCTAAATCATTTATCCCATTAAGTACCTGAACTGATGCAATGTTATCCGCATTTTTAAGTTCTGTTGAAACTTCCATTTTCTGATTATCGACACTAATGTCATTCGTTCCAGCGAAATAATCATTTACTTCATTCCCTTCTACAGGAAACGCATAAAAATTTACCGGTTCTCCTGCTGTTGTTGAAACTTTTGAAATTTCAAGACCTGCATTTTTATAACTAGAATCGCTCAATTCATTTACCGTTTCTGCTTGACTTAAATCAAATGTAAATTTTCCTGAGTCTATTCCCGAAGCATACGTATATTTTTTTCCTACCCTTTTATATCCATAGCTGCGAAAACTCTTTACATAAATTGATTTTTCCAAACTATCAACATCAAATGAATACCATGAAACTCCTGTATCTGCTGTCTGTACATCCACATTCTGGATATATTTTTCATTCCACTCTTCACTTATGTATCTGTCTATAGCTGTTCTGACATCTTCTGCTGTATCTTTTTCAAAAATATACGATTCTGGTAAATTATACGTTCCAAAAAGAGCATTCCTCGGTTCTGTTTCATCAGATATAACCCCTGGTTTTGAAAATTGTAATACATCTATTTTATTGTAGTTTTCTATCTGGAGCGTTACATGATAAGTATCATCGCTATTTTTACTAACAATCGCAACATTATCTATAAACTCTGGAATTCCTCCGAGTCCTCCATAATCTCGAATTGATTCTCCAGTCACATCATAAAACGTCAATGGTACAAGATAAGATTTATTCGCTTCTATGCCAGATGTATTCGTTTCTGTCTTTGATACATCTTCTTCTGTTTTTGCAAACGCATCTAGTCCAGACGCCCCGAGCACCATACTTGCACTTAGAGTAAACGCTAATAATTTTTTTATTATTTTCATATTGTCTCCATTCTCAAAAAGGCTGCTGCACCAATTGTACAGCAGCCTCTCCTAAATAATTATGTCAATTATTCAATTCCTGTAAGTTTCAGATATCCAGTTGCACTCATCGGCATAATTCCTACGTATGTTGTGAACTTTCCAGTAATCACGCAACCCTCATAAAACATTGAAGCATCTAAATCTGTGAATGTAAAATAATAATCTACTACGTCACCTGAGCTGTCTTTAACAGGCTCTTTAGCTGTTCCATTGATTTCCATTTTTCCCAAATGACCTGTAAGTCCTAAATATTTAATTTCATGTGTATGAACAACCAGTGTTGCTTTTCCATTAGCATTTATAGTAATGTCAGCCCACATGTCATTAACTGCTGCATCACCCATTGATGGATTGGTGCACTCTGCATCTTTGTAAAGATTCAGATTAGCAGTATATGTTCCTGCCGCTAATGCTGTAGAGTCATTTTCAGCCGCAAATGCTGTAACTCCCATTGCCAGTACCATTGTTGCTGCTAACAGTGTAGCAACTAATTTCTTGATCTTTCTCATAACTGTAATCCTCCTTTTCGTTTTTTGGCATTAGCTTTTTGCTAATAAATTTTTAGTTATGATGTTTAGAGTTCTACGAGAATATTTCCGGTTACTCGTATCTAACTTCTTGTCTGAAAGATACCATAATTTGCCATCCAATGTCAACACCATTTTTTACAAGTTTGTTGCCTGAATTGCAACAAATAAGCCGTTATTTTCTTTGATTTTGTTGCTATTCAGACAACAATAGACGTAAAAGTGCGTTATTGATAGTGTTTTATCAACAACGGCACTTTATTGAAATTTTTTCTTATTTTGTTACATGATATGCGTAAATGAGAATTTTTCTCACTTCTTATTTATACCCAGAAATATAACAGTGCAGTGCTTTCCGGCATGTGCATTGGTCCTACACTGCAGATAACGGTAACTGGTACAATTCCCATCGTGCCAATCCCCGTCCATCGGTGGATTCTGCACGCTTCCATCGGGATTTTCACTATATTATTCTCTATTCTTGCTTCTTCAAGAACTTCATTATGCTCATACTTCAATGTTTTCAGTTTTCCAGCCATCATTTCACCACTCACTCTGGAGTGTGCAGCCATCTCTTTCAACTTTAATTCCAGATAGCTTTCTCCATTCTCCTGAACGATTTCGGCTATTTCTTCAAATCCTCTCATCGCCATAGAGTCTCTTCCCTGCCCCTGCTTTTTATTCATCCGGTAAAGCCGGAACACTACCGGATGCCTTTTACATTTCTGCAGATTGTGCTGTATCTCCTGATCCAGTTCATTCTCTTTTTTCTTATATACTGATTTTTTCTCTGCATAGGCATTGATCATCAGTTCCAGCATGTGGATGTCGATATTCTCCACCATAACATCCAGTGATTCCTCGATTTCTTCCGGTTTTGCACCGATTTCTTCCAGATATTTTTCAAGATTCTCATACAGGTTGGAATATCGTTCCAGCCATTCTTCTCCTGCAGGAGTAAATTCCAGTGATTCTGTCAGAATTCCTCTTTCTATGCAGCTCTTAAAATAGCGGTTCACCGTTGAACGGTTCACGCTATAATATTCTGCGATACTTCCCTGAGCTCCACGTTTCTTTTCTACTTTTGACAGGCGTTGTAAATATTGCAGTTGCAGCATTGTAGGTCTGTTCTGTCTCTTTAGATGTTCACCTTTTTCCATTTTCTTGTTCCTCTCTTCGTCACCATACATGAATATTCAATTCCCGATAATCGATTGGCAATGGCTTCTGATCAAAGCGTGTAATCGCAATGATTGCCACTGCTTCTGTAATCGGGATTCCTGTATTGGCAGTATAAGTACAGATGTCTGTCGGTAACTGATAAACACCTTTTTCTTCTTTCGCCTGTATCCATTCATCCTCTCTTCTGTACCATACATAGCCGATGGATTCGTCCTTTTTTGTCCTGAGCAGGAAGCAGTTCTGGGACTTTTTCACTCTTAATATAACAGAATGTTCCAGTTTCCCGTACTCTGGTGCAAGGAATCTTGGATTGCGTCGTTCCGGTTCATACAGTCCGAATGCCATCGGGAACTCACCATCCTCATAAAAGGTATACAAGTCCATATCGTCATAAACTCTGTCGTATACGTCACCGTACTGCAGAAAGTTTTCAATTCCTTTTAACCCTTCCGGACTGATATAATGTTCCACTCTACAGGCATCTTCCTGCGCCCTCTGCTGATCCATTCCACTTACCATCTGGAAGAACTGTGTCAGTTTCTCATGGCGTGCAAGGCACTCCATACCTTCCAGTTTTCCCTTATCGCTCAGTTCCAGATGTCCGTTTTCCGGCTCGCACAAAAATCCTTTTTTCACCAGACTCCGCACCAGGCCTGCCGCTTCATATCCGGTTATATTCACTTCTCTGGCATACTCTTTCGATGTGATCTGTCTGCCTTGCCTCCACATCCGGTAGACATATTCCAGAAGATCTTCTTCCAGTTCGCCTCTGGCTTTTGTTACATCAATATTTCTGTTTTCAATCTTTCTTTCCATGTTACCTTTCCTACCTGTCTTTTTTAATATTCATCCGCTACACGATATCCGGTATTTTCTGCAAAAGCCTTCCATCCAGTAAGCATATCGTTTTTTTCTTGGAGCCTTTCTTTTTCTCTGCGACAAACCCCAGATTACAGGTGAAATGTATTTCACCCAACCACTGCTGTTCGTACTCTATGTGAAATGCTGCGGCAGGTATTTTGATGCTGTGATCATTTACTTCTGCCTTCTTCCAGATTCCATACATGTTCTGATACCAGATTGTCCTGTCATCCTCATTTTCCGGATGCTCCGTTAGTTCCAACCAAATCTCCCAAGGCTCTATGTGCAGCCAGCCATCCCTTTCAAACCGCATATCTTCGATAGCTGCTTTTCTCTCTTTTCCAATTTCTGTGGTGTAAAAGGAATACCACATCTGATACTTTCCCGGTTTCACTTCTTCCACAGCGTGTGGCAGTCTACACTTTTCGGAATGGAACTTCTTCCACCGTCATTGATAAATTTCCATAAATTTTCGATTTTGTCCGGATCGGATACCTCACACGCCATGAGTCTGCCATCCCTGTCTGCTGTCTTTTCATTGACTCCACTCATTTGCAAGAACTGATTCCAGCCTTCGGCTGCCCGTTGCAGTTGTCTCGCATACTCCGTTCCGCTTTCTGTCAGTGCCGGAATCTTCGCATCACTGTCCGTTTCCAGAAAGCCTTCCTCTTGCAGTTTCTTAATGTTCGTTTTCCAGTGATACTCGGTCAGGTCATAGTCTAATACGATGATTTTTTTGATCTGCTTATCATCCTCCTGCCGTTTCCGCATCTGGAAAATCGTCCGCAGAATATCTTTTTGCAGGTATTCTTTTGCCACTTTCTTTGTTTCCATTGCTTTTTCCTCTGTTTCTCGTTTTCCGATTACGTTTTGGTTAGTTGGTTCAAACTATGTAATTTTAATTATATTGTCCTTTTTTCAGGTTTGTCAATGCATTTTCCCCTACAACATTATAATTCCATATAAAAATATCACTTAGTGCGACAGCCCCACTTTTCTGTAAATAGCCTCTGCTTTAATAAAAATCTTAAAAAACTCCGAGATTCTTTCATTTTAGATTCCCTGATTTCTAAAATTTTTGCCAGCTTTTTCAAATTCATACACGCAAACGTAAGCCCGGCTTTCATTTCCATCCGTGCTTTTCCTATGTATTGAGTGTAACGGAAACCATGTTGTTCTTTTGCTGTTCCGAAAAGTCGCTCAATCGTTTCCTTTCGTTGTTGATATATTTCTTTGTTACCTATTGTATGGCGAATATCTTCTGCTTTCTCCATGTATTCTTCCCATACATGTCTGGTAATGACTTTTACATGATCTTTACTTTCTGTGCATTGATGCAAGTATGGGCAACTACTACAGAACAATCCGCAACTCTTATATTCACGATATCCATCTCGATTTGTTGTACTGTATTTTAAAACCTGGTTTCCAGGACAGACGTAACAATCATAATACTCATCGTAGGCATACTCATATTTTTTGAAAAACCTTCTTTCGTCATTGGTCGTTTGTACGGAAAAAGAGGTTGGATTCCATCCTCCAAGAGAAGATGGGCGATGGCAGGCGTTTTATAGCCGGCATCCATTATCATCATATCCGGTTTGAAATCTTTTATTTTCTCATACAATAGCGGAAATGTACGGCTATCATGTTCGTTTCCGGGATGAACAGTATATCCTAAAATCCAACCATGTTTATCACAAGCTGTTTCTACTGCATATGCAAAAACATGTTTATGTTCTCCTTTACGAAACCAGCCACTTTCCGGATCGCTGGTGCTGCACTTTTGTGTTTTTGCTCCTTCCGGAATCTGAGATTCTGTTTCATCTGCAAAACTTTCTCCTCCGCTTGCAGTTGGTGGTGGAGAATCATTTTTATCATTATCTTTCAAAGGTTTCTTCCCATGTGCCGCCCGGTCTTTCTGAATTTCTTCTTTTAATTCCTGCTCGTACCATAATGCCTGTTCATGTGCCACCCGTTTTCTCATCTTTTTACTATTTGCACATGCTTTCACATGTGTAGAATCCACAAAAATATGTTCTGTATCCACCAATTTGAATTTCATGCATTCTTCTAAAATCTTTGAAAAAATCTGTTCAAAAAGATCTGTATCTTTAAAACGACGTGTATAGTTCTTTCCAAACGTAGAAAAATGTGGTACGGGATCCAACATATCCAATCCAAGAAACCATCGATATGCAACATTTACTTCAATTTCTTTGATTGTTTGCCGCATACTTTTTATGCCATAAAGGTACTGAATAAAAGGAATTTTAATCAGCATAACTGGATCCATACTTGGACGTCCGTTATCAGGAGAATATTTTTCTTCAACAAGTTCATAAATGAAGTTCCAGTTAATCGCTTTGTCTATCAAGCGAAGCATATGGTTTTGAGGAACCATATCATCCATACAAAACATCTGTATTTGTTCTCTTTTTTTATCTGCATTTTTCGTCATCATAAGCACTACCTCCTGATACCCTAATTATATCATGAAGTGCTTGAAAAACCTTGGAAAATAAAGTTGATAACCGAACCATTTTTCTTGGTAAATCTATGGAAAAACGTTAGAAATGTGGAAAACTTGATAAAAGAAAAACCCGGACTTCTGTCCGGGACTTTGTCTACAGTCTGAAGCGGACCTTTCCGGTCCGCTTGAAACTTTTTATTTCCGTTACTGTTCACTATTTTTCGTAACAATCCACTGCAAACAATGGCTCTCCTGCTTTCACCTCACCCTCGGCAAGCAGTCTCACTTTCTGGTTTTCTTTCAGATCTGTGCAAAGAACCGGCGAGCAAAGAGACGGTGCATGCTCTGTCAGATATGAGACATCTATTTTCATCAACAGATCTCCTTTTTTCACACTCTGACCATTTTCAACAAACACTTCAAATCCCTGTCCATTCAGTGCAACCGTATCGATTCCGATATGCAAAAGCATCTCAAGACCTGAGTCCGTCTGGAATCCAAGCGCATGTTTTGTTTCAAATACAAATGCAACCACACCATCTTCCGGCGCCATGATTTCTGCCTCTGTCGGGGTCACACCTGCACCGTCTCCCATCATCTTTCCTGCAAATCCTTCGTCCGGTATCTCTGCTACTTCCACCGCTTTCCCGGTAATCGGACTTGATATGATGATTGTCTCTGTCACTTTTCCTTCGTCTTTGACTGTTTTCTCTGTCACAGCGTTCTCCTCGGAAGAAGGTCTCTCAATCACCTCTTCTGTCTCTTCCAAGCTATCATCCGCTGTTTCCAGATAATCTTCCAGATTCGCCTTGATCACAGTCACCTGTGGTCCATAAATGATCTGCACTCCCTGACCTTTTTTTACGATTCCTCTGGAACCACTCTGTTTTAAAATATCCTCATTTACTTTTCCTGCATCTTCGACTGTAATACGAAGTCTTGTCGCACAGCAATCCACATCACTGATATTAGCCTTTCCACCAAGTCCCTTTGTGATAAGTGCACTCACCGGATCCATATGTGCCTCATTTGATGTCGTCTGATTCCCTTCTTTTCTTGCATTTACATCTGCTTTTGTGTACAGTTTTGTCTCTGCATCGTCATCTTCACGTCCCGGTGTCTTAAAGTTGAACTTCTTGATCATAAACGTGAAAATCGCATAGTATAAAATAAAGTAAATAATTCCAACCGGAATGACTCTCATCCAGCTTGTCTTTTCATTTCCCTGTAAAATTCCAAACAGGAAGAAATCAAGGAATCCTCCTGAAAATGTAAGTCCTACCGCGATATTCAGCATATGCGCCACCATATACGCAGAACCTGCCAGGATGACCTGAACAACGAACAACGCCGGCGCCACGAATAAAAATGAAAATTCCAACGGCTCTGTGATACCCGTCAGCATACATGCCAATGCTGCTGAGAGCAGTAATCCGCCTGCTGCTTTTCTTTTTTCCGGTTTTGCACAGCGGTACATCGCAAGCGCAGCGCCCGGAAGTCCAAAGATCATAAATATAAATTCACCTGAGAAATATCTGGTTGCATCTGCACTGAAGTGTGCGATATTCGCCGAATCCGCCAATTGGGCAAAGAAGATATTCTGACCTCCCTGCACAACCTGTCCAGCCACTTCCATACTTCCGCCGACACCTGTCTGCCAAAACGGCATATAAAACACATGATGCAGTCCAAACGGAATCAAGGCACGCTTAATAATACCAAAAATCAAAGTTCCCGCATATCCGCTTCCTGTAACCAGCCCTCCAAGCGCATAGATGCCATTCTGAACCGGTGGCCACACAAAATACATACCAATTCCAACAAACATATATACAATTGTAGAGATAATCGGAACAAATCTGGAACCTCCAAAAAATGACAATGCATTCGGAAGTGCGATTTTGTGGAAACGGTTATGGAGCGCCGCAACACCAAGTCCGACAATGATACCCCCAAATACACCCATCTGAAGAGACTGTATTCCACATACAGATGCGATTGTTCCTTCCAGCACATCTTTGGCAATCTGCCCATCCGCTGTAATTTCCCCTGTTACTACCAGCATACCATTGATTGCCACATTCATAACAAAATATGCAATTAATGCAGATAATGCCGCAACCTCTTTTTCTTTTTTTGCCATTCCAATTGCAACACCAACCGCAAAAATCAATGGCAGATTATCAAACACCGCACTTCCGACCTTATTCATGATCGTAAGCAGTGCATGGAGCACTGTCTCGTCTCCTAATATTTTCTGAAGTCCGTATGTGGCAATTGTTGTCTCATTTGTAAACGAACTTCCGATTCCAAGCAGCAGACCCGCCACCGGAAGAATTGCAATCGGAAGCATAAAAGATCTTCCGATTCTCTGTAAAATACCAAAAATCTTGTCTTTCACCTTTCTTTTCCCCTTTCTTGTTGACTCGTTTGGCTCTTATGAAGATACTTTGGAGTTTTACATGTATTTATGCAACAAAAAAGCATTAACCTACAAAAACATCCAAAATAACGTTCATGTAAGGTTAATGCCTGCCGTACAGTTACACACCCAATATACCTACATTATAAGTTCTTCATCGGGAAATGTCAATTTATTTTTTCTCACTGCTCCCACTCTGCCCTATAAAAGTTAGCTCGCTTTCTAAAAATTTAATATTTCAAATCCAACACAAAAGGTATATTTCGATTTATACTAGCATACAGGAGGGATTTTATTATGGAAAAGAAACACTTATTTTCACTCAGAAGCTTACCAATCGGAAAGATTTTACTTCTCTTTTTGCTAATTTATATTGCGCTGCTTGCCATTCCATATATTCAACACAAGAATGTCTCTGTATCTTATCAGAAAAAGTTCGCAAAACAGTCATTTTACAGTGATACTGCCGGTACGGAACGGGTTGCATATATCAATGACAACACAGATGCCTTATTGTACCGATTACATATGCTTGACGAGGCAAAAGACGAAATCATCCTCTCTACTTTTGATTTTAATGCGGACAAATCAGGGCAGGATATGATGGCATCTCTGCTGCACGCTGCTGACCGTGGCGTCTCGGTTCGCATTTACAATCCTATAAATCTTTTAAAACCTTGGAACTTACAGGCAAGGATGCATGACAAATACGTCATTGTCGACCAGAAAATGTATCTGCTCGGCGGAAGAAATACGACAAATTTATTTCTCGGCGACTACTCCAGGTCCAAAAATATTGATCGTGAATTATTTGTCTATGAGACGGCAGAAAACGACTCTTCCTCCATTCGCCAGCTCACTGACTATTTTGAATCTGTCTGGGCTCTTTCTGACAGCAAAGAATATACATGCAAAAAAATGACCAAAAAGATTCAAAGCTGTAAAGCAAAACTAGAAAATCGGTACACTTCTCTAAAAGAAAAATATCCGGACGCTTACAGTACATGGGACTATGAAGCACTCACACTGCAGACAAATAAAGTATCTTTGCTCTCCAATCCAATCAAGTCCGAAAACAAAGAGCCGTGGATGTGGTATTCTCTTCATCAGCTCATGATGCAAGGCGAACAGGTGCGTATCTACACTCCTTATATTATTTGCGGAAAAGAAATGTATCAGGATCTGACAGAACTTCACGAAAAGAACATTCCGGTGGAGATCATCACAAATGATGTGGCAAGCGGCGCAAATCCTTGGGGATGCACAGATTATCTGAACCAGAAAAAAAACATCTGGGAAACCGGCGCCCGCGTCTATGAATTTATGGGAGCTCATTCCTGTCACACAAAAGCTGTTTTGATTGATGACCGCATGAGCATTGTCGGCTCTTATAATATGGATATGCGAAGCACCTATCAGGACACCGAACTGATGCTTGCAGTGGACTGCCCGGAGTTAAATTCCATCATCCAAACTGAAATGGAACGCGACAAAACATACAGCAAAACAATGGGAAATGACGGAGAATATGATTACGGTGAAAACTATCACTCCAAAGATTTGAGTTTTGGAAAAAAGATCTTCTATGCCATACTGCGTGTGATAACCATTCCACTTCGAAGATTCTTGTAACACACAATGGTTTGTTTTGTTAATGTTGTATAATTTTATTTGTTAAAACATAGACAAATGCCTCCTGTTTTTGTCTATATTACCGTTTTTTTACAAGTAGTCTCTATATACTTGACCATTTTTATCCAGTATTATATAGTAAATACAACCCGAACAGGATTGGGCGAAATGACTCAGGAGGTATGTATTTTATGCTGTTTACAAAAGAATGTGATTATGCGATCCGAATTATGAGAGCGCTCTCAGACGGAGAACTTGTCAGTGTCTCCAATATCTGTGCAGCAGAGCAGCTTCCTTCTGCAATGACATACAAAATTACCAGAAAACTGGAAAAACAGGGTCTTTTAAAAAGTTGCCGCGGCACAAATGGCGGATATTGTCTGAACCGGACATTATCTGAGATTTCTCTCTATGACATCTGTGCCGCCGTAGACCCTGACATTCTGCTTTTAGAGTGTATGAAAGACGGCTATCACTGTTCTATGAACAATCAGCAAAAACCATGTCTGGTACATCGGGAATTCTGCCGCCTGCAATCCATGCTTTTGCAGGAGATGCGTCAGAAATCTTTATCTGAATTATTTTTCGGATAATTTGTATACTCGAAAAATGTGCCAGGCATATTTTTCAGGCCTAATCTTTACTATTTTAGTCAAGTTTAAAAGGAGGATTTTATCATGAATCAATGTTATGGATGTACAACTTGCAAAAGCGCCGATAAACCTTTAGAAGGATTTATCCGTTCGCTCCCAGTGGAAACTTCTCATCACCGTGTGGAGGGTCAGAGTACCAAATGTGGCTTTGGTCTTCAAGGTGTCTGTTGCCGTCTCTGCTCTAACGGGCCTTGCCGTATCACTCCGGAGGCTCCAAGAGGTATCTGCGGCGCCAACGCAGACACGATCGTCACCCGAAACTTTTTAAGAGCAGTCGCTTCCGGCAGCGGATGTTATATACATATTGTTGAAAATACCGCATTGAATTTGAAAAAAACAGCTCAGATCCGCGGTGAATTAAAAGGATTGAAATCTTTGGATCATCTTGCTGAATTATTCGGTATCACAGATGAGGATATCTATGTGAAAGCTGAGAAAGTCGCCGACTCCGTTCTTGCTGATTTATATAAGCCTGAATATGTATCCGCTGAATTGATTGAAAAAATCGCATATGCTCCGCGCATCAAGCGCTGGAAAGAACTCGGTATCATGCCAGGCGGTGCAAAAGCAGAAGTTTTCAAAGGTGTGGTTAAATGTTCCACAAACTTAAACTCTGACCCTGTCGATATGCTCACTGACTGTCTAAAACTTGGAATTTCAACAGGCGTATACGGACTGACACTGACCAACCTTCTCAATGACGTACTTCTTGGTCAGCCAGAACTTCGTCTTGCTCCGGTCGGACTTCGTGTCATTGATCCGGATTACATCAATATCATGATCACCGGACATCAGCATACGATTTTTGTCGATCTGCAGGAAAAACTCATCTCCGAAGAGGCAAAAAAGAAAGCTTTGGCAGCCGGCGCAAAAGGGTTCAAGTTGGTTGGATGTACCTGTGTGGGACAGGATCTACAACTCCGTGGCGCTCATTATACAGAAGTATTCGACGGACATGCCGGTAATAACTACACAAGCGAAGCAATTCTCGCAACCGGAGCAATTGATGCAGTTTTGTCCGAATTCAACTGTACACTTCCGGGTATCGAGCCAATCTGTGACGAGCTGAAGATCAAACAGATTTGTCTGGATGATGTAGCGAAAAAAGCAAATGCAGAACTGATGCCATTTGAATTTGAACACCGCGCAGAACAAAGTGATCTCATCATCGATAAAATTGTGGAAGCTTACAAAGAAAGACGAGGATGCGTTCCGCTCAATCTGATGGAAGAGCATGGAAATGACCATACGTTAACCGGTGTAAGCGAAGGCTCCTTAAAATCCTTCCTCGGTGGGAAATGGACTCCTCTCATTGAACTGCTCGCAGCAGGTGAGATTAAGGGAATTGCCGGTGTCGTAGGCTGCTCAAACTTAACAGCCGGCGGACACGATGTCTTAAGCGTGGAACTTACAAAAGAATTGATTTCGCGCGATATTCTTGTTCTGACAGCCGGATGTTCTTCAGGAGGAATCGAAAACTGTGGCCTGATGACACCGGAGGCTGCCGAATTAGCCGGACCTCGCCTGCGTGCAGTCTGTCAGAAACTGAATATTCCGCCTGTTTTGAATTTTGGTCCTTGCCTTGCAATCGGACGTCTTGAAATTGTTGCGACAGAGATTGCCGCAGAACTTGGTGTTGACCTTCCTCAGCTCCCGCTCGTTCTGTCTGCCGCTCAATGGCTGGAAGAGCAGGCACTGGCTGACGGATGTTTCGGATTGGCTCTCGGTCTTCCGCTTCACCTTGGACTTCCTCCATTTGTAACCGGAAGCAAGACTGCCGTGAAGGTTCTGACAGAGGATATGAAAGAACTGACCGGCGGACAGGTGATTATCAACGATGACGCAAAAGCCTCTGCCGATATTTTGGAACAGATCATTTTAGAAAAACGTCAGGGCTTACAGATATAGGAGGTGCTGCTATGAGAAGAATTATGATCAATGCCTCTCTCTGTGACGGCTGTAAAAACTGCACCGTCGCCTGTATGCAGGCACACAGGGATACCCCTGGAACCGTCTATGACTTAGACCTTACGGATATTCACAATGAATCTCGCAATCACATTGAAAAAATGCCGGACGGCAGTTACCGCCCGATTTTCTGCAGACACTGTGATCTACCGGAGTGTGTCATGTCCTGCATGAGCGGCGCCCTCTCCAAAGATCCGGAAACGGGAATTGTCTCTTACGACGAAAAAAAATGCGGCTCTTGCTTTATGTGTGTCATGAACTGTCCTTACGGCGTTTTAAAAGCAGACACCGCAACCCATACAAAAGTCGTCAAATGTGATTTTTGTATGAAGGACGATGCAAAGCCAAACTGCGTGAAATCCTGTCCAAAGAAAGCAATCTATGTTGAGGAGGTGTCTTTATGATTCATGTAATTATCGGAGTCGGCGCTGCCGGTATCACCGCCGCAAAAACAATCCGTGAAAATGACCCGGATGCTGCTATCACAATGATTTCAACGGATGAGCATGTACATTCCCGCTGTATGCTCCACCGCTATCTGAGTCATGAGCGTAATGAGGATACGTTGTCCTTTGTAGAGCCGGACTTTTTTGAGACTTATCGGATTCAATGGAGAAACGGTGTCTCTGTCCGCACCATCGACACCGCAGAACAGGTCGTTGTTCTCAATGATAACACCTGCTGTTCCTATGACCGTCTGCTGATTGCAACCGGAGCAAACAGCTTTATTCCTCCGGTCGGACAGTTTCGGGAAGCTAATAATGTCTTTGGCCTTCGTCACCTGTCTGATGCGCAGGCAATCCGGTCTCTTGCTGATCAGGCGAACCGTATCCTTGTAGTTGGTTCCGGATTGGTCGGCATGGACGCTGCATACGCATTTTTAGAGCGGGGGAAAGATGTAACCGTTGTAGAGATGGCAGACCGCATTCTTCCGATCCAGCTGAATGAGACCGCCGGCAATGCGTACAGAACTTTATTCGAATCACATGGCTGCAAATTTCTTCTCGGCAAAAAAGCATCAGAGACACATATGAACGAAGCCGGCGCAATTGATTTTGTTCTCCTTGATGATGGAACGAAAATTGACTGCGACCTGGTGATCGTTGCAGCCGGTGTCCGCCCTGCCGTGGAATGTGCCCTTGATACTCCAATTCATGTAGACCGCTTTATTCAGGTTTCTGATACCATGGAAACAAACTGCCCGAATATTTATGCGGCAGGAGATGTAACCGGTCTTTCCGGAATCTGGCCAAATGCAATGAAGCAGGGACAGATTGCTGCGCTCAATATGTGCGGAATACAGGCGGAATACACAGACCGCTACGCCATGAAAAACACAATGAACTTCTACGGGCTCGTCACACTCTCCCTCGGTCGCGGTGTTGCCGAGGAAGGCGATATCGTGCTTGAGGAGGAAGATGCTCACAATTACAGACGTGCCATCATCAGAGATGGAAAGCTTGACAGCATCTTACTACAGGGAAAAATTGACTATTCCGGTATTTATCAGTATTTAATCAAAAATCAGATTGATTTATCCGGAAAAGAACAAGATATTTTCCATCTTTCCTTTGCCGATTTTTATGGAGTCAAAGAAAATGGAGCGTATTGCTATCAGATATAACGTATAATGAAAGCGGCTGTGAGTTTGCCTCATAGCCGCTTTACATATTATGATTCTATTTTTCGTCTTTTTCTCATCACATACAACAATACTGCTACTCCCACAATTCCTGCGACTGGAACAGCAATGGCTGTAGTGTCTCCCGTTTTTACACTCTCCTTTTTGTGAGATGTATCAGAAGTTCCCTGTTGTTCGGAATCTCCCGAAGTGCCCGGATTCGGATCCTTTTTATCTTCTTCTCCGCTCTCTTTATCCTTGTATGTAAATTCAAATTTGTTCAGCTTTTCTAAGATTTCAGATACCTCATTCGGTGTTGCATTTGGATTGTCCAATACATTTTTCGCCTGTTCTCTAAGTCCTGTAAACTCTTTCCATGACTCATCCGTCGCCTGACCTTGTGTCATATCTTTAATCTTATCATACTTTTCTTGAAGTGCAGTCTTATCCGCACGCAGTCCGCTGATTCGCTGTTTCAAAATGGCCGTCTTTTCATTTACCTCATCCTGTGTATATGTGCCATTTAACAATACCTCTGCTTCTATGATACCCTGCTGCAGTGCCTCAAAACTTTCTTTTGTGTATCCCTCCGAAGAAATTGCTTTCGCTGTCTTAATGACCTCTTTCAGTTCCGATATATCTACCGTCACTTTCTGGAGATTTTCCCTTGCCGCTTCTACTTCCGCTGCTTTATCGTTCATCTCAGATGTACAGGTCTCTTCATCTAGTTTTTTCAAAAGTTCTGTTGCACTTTTTACAACTTCTTGAAGCGCAGTCCAGCTTTCTGTTGTATACTCTTTTTCATTCAGACCCTCACAAAGCTTCAATTCTTCTTCAAGCTTGCATCTATCCACCATTTCTTTCTTTTCTTTCCGAATCGTCAGTGCGCCAACCTCAACCCAGCCTCTTTTATCCTGTGCCTGTGTGCTTTTTCCCACTCGCTCAAACTGAATCGTATACGAGTCTTCTGCAAATTCCTCCTGCATCAGCTCTGTTCCTTCCACTCGGTTTTGCGCATATGTATCAATCTCTTCCTGATAAATTTGTTTTCCGGATTGATCCTGAAGCGTCACCCGAATGACTCCGTGGTCATCTCCTTTTACAGTCGGAACCTGTATGAAATGTCCGGTATATTCATACGTCAACGGTCCCGCATTGTCATCTGCTGTCGCCTTGAATTTACCTGCATGAATCCATTTATCAGAGCCTTGCAGCTCTCCTGAAGGAACCTGTATCTCTTCAAATCCTCCCTGTTCCAAATTATCTAATGCTTTTTGCAGTTTCTGCGCTGTCTGATCGACTGTAGGCTGCTTTGCACTCTCATCAGCCAAAACTTCTTTTGCTTCTGCAAGCACTTTCTTTAACTGGTACAAAGACTCATTTGTATACTCGCCTTTCAGCGCTTCTTCTGCCCGTGCAATCAATGTCTCCAGCGCCGATTTATCTGTCTCCCCAAAGCCAAGACGGTCATATCTATTTGATAAAAATTCGGTTCTGGAATCCATCAAATCCTGTGATGCTTTCAACATTTCTTTTCCATCTGAAATGCTTTCTTCAAATGCATCTTTTAGTTCCTGCGGTGCATTTACATAATAGTCTGATGTACGGTCTGCTTCCTCTGCCAATCCAATCATGCTCTCCAATTCTGCTGCGTCACCAGCTTTATCTGCCGGAACACCTGCACAAAGTGGTGTCACCTCATACAGAGATGGTTCGCCTAAGAATCCTGCTTTCAGTATCACTTTTACAGAATCCGTATTGATCTCCGGAAATTCCGCTAAGTAATATGCATGATACCCTTCGCTGTTTCCATCTACATCTCCCACCTTATCATTGATATCCCCCATCTTTGTACCTTCGTACACTGTCTGGTAGGTTCCATCCACAAGCGCTTGAATTTCAAATGCACCAATCGCATTATTTCTTGACACAAAGAGGTCAAATTTCATCTGGCTGAGTAGCTCTGCTTTTGCAAATGTCAATGTGAGCTCCATCGGTTTGGAAGTATCTACACCTTTTGATGCCCATCTTGTCGCCGGATTTCCGTCAATCATCTTCTCTTTTGCATAAGTATCTCCCCAATGGTTTTCATGGGATACTACCAAATCTTTAACGGAAATACCTTCTGTCATATATTTCTTTGTATATACCTGACTGACTCTCTGCTCTTTATAGAACAATGCTGCTCTGACAACAGTGTCCTCCTGATCACTCAACTGAAGTGGTTTCTCGTAGTTTTCTGATGTCTTTCTCGGAATACTTCCATCTGTTGTATAGCGGATCTCATAATTTTTAGCATTCTCACTCTTACTCAAAGTAAGCGCCCGGTCCTCCCCAATGATTCCGGAATCTTTACTAAATGAAATCACCCGGTTCTCCATCTGTTTTTCTAATTGTGCCGCGGTATCAGTAAGCTGACTTTCTGCCTTCTGATAGTATTCCATATCCCCTGTGTTTTCCAGCAATGTATTGCGCAATTCTCTCAACTGATTGTAAATAGTATCAATCTCATTGTAGGCAAGCCCATCCTGATCAGTCAGATAATATACGTTCTCTGCTTCTTGCAGATATGTGCGGTATAATTGATCCATCTGTTTTGCTTTTGTCAGAATACTTCCCAGTTCTTTTGAAGAACGGTCAATCGCCGACTGCAGTTCTTCTTTAATCTTGATCAGATCCGGATGGAGTTGTTTTAAAAATGCTGTTGCCTTCTCTTTCAATTCCTCCACATTCGTCTCAGACATATAATCAATCCAGACAACACTTCTTTTGATACAGGTGCTACCGGTACAAAAGTCAATCCCTCTTTTGCATCTTTCAACGCTTTCAATGCATCTTTAAATTCTGATGGGTGTACCGGTGTTGTCTTGTTCTTTTCAATCAGCTGTTCCACTGCTTCTTTTGCCGCAACAAAATTATTCCAAGACTCTTCTGTATAGATAGATTTATCTGTTGCATTGATAAAGTCATTTTCTGCCTGCACTGCGAGCATACATTCTTCCATTGCAGACGGATTGTATACAAGCGCTGATTTTGCCGCCTCTAAATCTGCAAGTAATTTTTCTACATCTGCTACTGATGTATTATCCGCATTTTCCATTGCTGTTTCATCGCACTTACTGCGTTGCTGTATACACGCCATGTTCTTGCTGTGTAGTTCTCAGAATCTTTCAGCGCCTTGTCCAATGCTGCCTGCAATTTTGACATATCGCCTTTCAACTCTTTGTCTGCCACTGCATTTTTAATTGCAAGTACTGCGCTGTCAACGCTTCCTTTGCTTGCATGTTCGCTGTCATATACTTTCTGACCTGCTGCAATTGCCGCATCATATGCCTGCTTACTGTCTGTTGTCCAAGAAGAAGTATCTTCTTTGTTGTCTAACAGCTTTTTCAGTTCTGCTTTGTCCACATTCACAGTATCTGTTTTTGCAAATACTAATTCTGTGATAGATGGTGTCACATTTTTCCACTCTAATTTCACATCTAAGAGAACGGTATCTTTTTCTAATACGAACTCATTTACTGTCTGTGCAAGCGTTCCAAGTGTAATCCATTTGTCCGGATTTTTCAATGTGCGGGCTTTTACAGTCGCATTGGAAATTGCGTCTGCTCCCTGAATGATCTTAATCACATTGACATTGTTATTGTCAGAAACTGTATAGTTCAATGTTCCTGTTTCTTTTGCCGGAACAAATGCTGTAGACAAATCAGCATCTACCATGTATGCATATTTTCCGTTTCTTGTATCCAGACAGTCACTTTCAAATGTCGGGTCGTTCACTGTCGGCATATACTCACCGCCATTGATCTTAAATTCCTGGAATCTCACCCATTTATCTGAACCTACTTTTGTTCTTGTAATCTCAAACTTGATAAAACGAGCTTTCTGGTTGATATTTTCTTCCAATTTTGCATTGTAAGAAGTCTCATGTAACGGAAGTACATCATTGATATTATCTTCGTTTGAAGCTTCGCCTTCATTTTCTTTATCCTGATTACCGATTGTCATCACATCTGTCCACTTTTGACCATCTGTTGATACTGAAATCTTTGCGTGATGTGGGAAATCAATCTCACTGTCTCTACATACTACTTTCAATGTCTTCAGGTCAATTGTCTGTCCCAGATCATAGACAAATTTTGCGCCCTGATTTTGGCTTCCCTGATAGATAACCTGTGTCGTGCGGTCTCCGTCAAACAGGTTTGTTGCCGGATTGCTTGCCGCCTCACCGATTGCAAACGTTGTCTGATCAGCTACAAGTGATTTTTCATAAATCTCAAATGTCTTCAATGACAACTTCTGAATATCGAATGTTTTCTTCGCATCTGTCTTGTTGATGAGACGTACATAACGTGCATCTACATCAAATTCTCTGAAAGCAATCCAGCTCTCCTGATTTTCCTGATTTTCCAGACGAACATACTGTGCCTTGATGTTTTTGTCCGAAAGATCTACCTGAATATGTCTTGTATTTTTAAACGGCTCTACACCCGGAATATCCTTCCAGTCTGTTCCATTTACTGAATACTGCAATTTTACCTAACGTGATTGGCTGTGATAATTTCACTCCGACATAGTCACCTTTGATTGTAGTATTTGCCGGATTTCCATTCTGTCTTACATTATACCAGATTGATGTCTGTGTATTTTCGTCAATCAAGTTACTTTCTTCTCCTTGATATGGAGCCCATCCGTCCTGTGTACGGATGACTTCTTTCGTAAACTCAACTCCTGTCTCCGGTGTTGTGGATACTTTGAATTCTCTCATAGATGGCCATTTATTGCCTGAGCCTTTTTGTGTACATTCATAACGTACTGCCACAACATTCTCAATCTCGATACCGGATACATCTACACGCTCATCCAAAACATGTTTTTGGATATTTTTTCGACATACTTTTGGATATTTTCATAGTTAATTTCCTGTTTCCTTTAATTTTGACTCATCTGTAGTTTGTGCGTCAATGCAGACTGCATGGATGGCAAGCCGCTTGCTGTATCCGTTCCCTGTACAGGTAGAAAGTGTCAGTATCTTGTTACTGGTCTGCGGCTTTACTCCTGTATCAACATCGGAATCTTTTATCATCTGGTCGATAAATTTCTGATACTCTTCGCCCGGCTGGTATCCTACTTTGTATACATCACCGCCATTGACTGCATCCTCATAAGAGAAGATTCGATAACGGTAGGCGGTTGTCTCAGAATATACAGTGAAGTATTGATTCTCTTTCCAGAAACCGTCATCCTTATATTTTTTCAGGCTCCCGAACATGCTTCCGTCATTCATATTATGACCGTAGATAATGTTGTAATAATCCGAAAAATCAGATTTGTTAAGGCCTTCCAAAAAGATACATCCTGCGATGTGACTGTTGCCATGCAGGTCGGTTCTCAGATATTTCTGATTGTCTCCTGAATACAGAATTGGATAATTGATGCCAAGTTCATCCTGATTATCAAACCGTATCCATCCGATGACATCTGGATTCTCAGCTTTCAACTTGTCAAACTCTACTTTTACATCTGTAGCCCACCAGTCTTTTTTCTTCTGCTTTCCATCATCTGGTTCGGACTCATCATTTACATACTCTTCGGCAAGTTTGTCATAATCTCTGGCAGATTTCCATCGGTCGATGT
Organism: Ruminococcus sp. OM04-4AA; assembly: GCF_003462585.1. Taxonomy (NCBI): domain Bacteria; kingdom Bacillati; phylum Bacillota; class Clostridia; order Eubacteriales; family Oscillospiraceae; genus Ruminococcus; species Ruminococcus sp. OM04-4AA. The sequence continues at coordinate 44,267 of NZ_QTZH01000026.1, forward strand.
ATGGGGGCAGGATATGCATAAGTGCTACCCCGATCAAAACCACTGCCAATATGATCCATATCAGCCATCGGTATGAGCTTTTTTTCTTCATGTTGTCTCTCCCATTTTTCCTGTTAGTTCTCTCGAACCACTATCGTCATTATGGAATGTGTGGTCAGAATTGTCAATCTTTTTCTTCTGGCGTACTGTCTGTTGCCTGTCCGTCTGCCCCTATCTGTCTATCTGCTCCTGTTTCTCCATCTGCTTCTGCCTGTCCGTCTACGAGGTCGTAGCTCATATCGAGTAAATCCAGAACTTTTGAATCGCTGACAGAACCGTCCAGCGGAACTGCCAGCCAGTGCTTCTGATCCATGTGCTTTGCCGGAGCAAGATGGTACATTTCGATGTAGTTGCCTATCATGTCCGGCTCTGCCTGAACTTCCATGAAAGTTGTTCTTTCGGCTGATTGGTAAAAGATGACATAAGGTGCGGCAGTTCTTGGGTTTTTGAAGATGGTGACGGGGTATCCGGATTTGGTGATGGTGTCTGGATGGACGGGGTATTGCTTTTGGATGTATGTGAATATTTCTTGTTGGTTCATGGGGATTCCTTCTTTTTTCTAATGAATGGATGACCTCTTGCCATCCATTATCATTTATTATAACTTTTCTGATTCGCTTATTACAATAGCTTTTTTAACAAGTCTCTGTTTTTGAAGCAAAAGAAAACTACCAGTTTTTTCCTCTGATAGCTTTCCATTCCTTCTCTATACCATTTATATTTATTATTATTCTGAATATTTATTATTATTCTGA
>NZ_QTZH01000027.1:0-44995 GCF_003462585.1 Ruminococcus sp. OM04-4AA
TACTATTGCTTACGGATGCTTATAAACCATACAAATAACTGTCCTAAAGCAATAAAAATCCCGAATTTTGTATCTATATATAAACATACCTTTCCACTCTTGAAATCCAATATTTTCTAGTATAAAATATTCTCGTTAAATTCTTGACGAATAGCAATATAACAACGGCAGTTCTCTTACTGTGTTACCATTCAAAGCAAGAGGACTGCCGAATTACAAAAGAATAAGGAGTTATATCATGGACAATCATTTTAACACTCCCGCAGAAGTCATTGATCTTAGTATCAAGGCCTGCGAGAACAAAACCCGTCTTCCCCTTGGAAAAATGATTCTGCTCGGCATCATGGCCGGCGCGTTTATCGCTTTCGGCGGTGCTACAAGCAGCACGGCAGCACACGCAGTAGAAAATGTTGGCGTAGCAAGAGCTCTTGCCGGATGTATCTTCCCTGTCGGACTGATGCTCATCGTATTTCTCGGCGGTGAACTTTTCACTGGAAACTGCCTGATCATCATGGATGTATTTGACAAGCGTGTCACATGGGGCGGATTATTCCGAGATCTTTTCATCGTATTTTTCAGTAACCTGATCGGTGCTCTTTGCGTGGATCTGCTCATTGTATACAGTGGAAACCTAAACTACTCAGGTGGGCTTCTTGGTGCTTATACAATCAAAGTTGCTGTTGGAAAGATCGCAATTTCACCACTGCAGGGAATCACTTCCGGAATCTTATGTAACATCCTGGTATGTCTTGCAGTACTGATGGCTACTTCCGCAAGAGATATTGCCGGTAAGGTATGGGCAATTTTCTTCCCGATCTGTGCCTTCGTAGTCGGCGGATTCGAACACTGCGTTGCCAATATGTTCTATATCCCGGCTGGTATCCTTGCTTCACTTAATCCGGCTTACGTTGCGAAAGCAGAAGAAGCTTACGGAATTACAGCTGAACAGATTGCGACTCTGACACCACTTCACAGCCTTGCAAACTTTATTCCGGTTACACTTGGAAATATGCTCGGTGGTATGATTTTTGTCGGACTTCCGCTGTATCTGATTTATAAGAAAAACTGGGAAACGAAAAAAAGAACCTGAAACAAATCAGTTTCAGGTTCTTCAGAGGCGCAGACCGGATTTGAACCGGTGAATCAGGGTGTTGCAGACCCACGCCTTACCGCTTGGCTACTGCGCCGTATTTATTTAACTATTAAAGTATAGCAAAATACACGCAGTACGTCAATGGTGTTTTCTTTGATTTTTAACTTCTTTTATTATTCAACTTCTACAGGAATGAATGAAAATGTTGTCACATCAAATAATCCCATATCTGTCAGCTTAATCTCCGGAATTACTGCAAGTGACATAAAGCAAAGTGTCATTACCGGCTCAACTTCTCCACAGATTCCAAGTTCTTCGTATGCTTTTTCGTGAATGTCTGTTAATTTCTGATCTACCCATTCTCCACTCTGATCACTCATCAGACCGGCAATCGGCATTGGCATGCTCTCAATCACTTTGCCTTCCTTTACAAGAACGATTCCACCTTCCTGCTCAACCAAACTGTTTACGGCAAATTCCATCTCGTCATCATTCACTCCAACAACAATAATGTTATGAGAGTCGTGTGCCACTGAAAGTGCTACAGCTCCTTCTTTGATTCCGTATCCTTTCAAGAATCCGCAAGCTACATTTCCTGTCCCCTGATGACGCTCAACAACAGCTACTTTCACAAGATCAACCTCTGGATTTCTCACAAACTCTCCATTCGCATCCAGTTCAATCTCTGCTATATCTTTCGCTGTTACAACTCCACCCGGGAGAATCTGAATCACATTCACTTTATTGGATTTCAGATGCATTTTAAATTTCTCTTTTGAAAAATCTTTTACGATCACACTGCCTTTAACAGATGCAATATCACATTTCTTAATCTCCGGCAGATACTTTCCTTCTTCTGCTACCAGCTCACCTTCTACAAACACGCGGTTTACATGGAAATCTTTCAGATCATCCAAAAGTACTACATCTCCGCGATAGCCCGGTGCTATTGCTCCTCTGTCCTTCAGGTCAAAGCATTCTGCTGCGTTAAGTGTTGCCATACGGATTGCTGTCACAGGATCAAGACCTTCCTCCACACAAATGCGCAGATGATTATCGAGATGTCCTTCATGAAGAATTGTCTTCGGCTGACGGTCATCAGAGCAGAGCAGACATCTTCTACTGTTATCCGCTGTCACACCTTTGATCAGTGTGCGAAGATTGTGACATGCAGATCCCTGACGGAGCAGAATATACATTCCTCGCTCCAAACGATCATTCATTTCTTCTACTGTAGAACATTCATGATCTGCCGCAATTCTTGCTGACGCATATGCATTCAGTTCTTTTCCTGTAATTCCAGGTCCATGTCCATCAATAAACTTACCTTCCTGCTTTGCTACAACAATCTTATCAAGATCACTTTCTGCCGCATTGATCACACCTGGGAAATTCATAAACTCTCCAAGTCCGGCAATTCCTTCTCTTGTAATCGGCTCTTTCATAGCCTCTGCGTCGATCACCGCACCTGCGTGCTCGAACGGTGTAGCCGGTACGCAAGATGGAAGTTCATACTTCACATCAAGCACTGTATTCTCAGCTGCTCTCATCATATAGTCAAGGCCGGCGATTCCACATACATTTGCAATCTCGTGCGGGTCTGCCATAATGGTTGTTCCGCCGTGTGGAACTAACATGCGTCCAATCTCTTCAGGACTTACATAAGAAGATTCAATATGGATGTGACTGTCGATAAATCCAGGTGCCGCATATCTTCCTTCTGCATCAATGACTTTCTTACCTTCATACGCGCCGATACCTGCAATCTGATTACCTGAAAATGCAATGTCACCTTCCTGGATTTTTCCAGAAAATACATTTACAATCTTACAGTTTTTGATCACCAGATCTGCCGGAACTCGTCCTGCTGCCGTGTCAATAAGTTTCTTTAGTTCTTCCTTCATTGTTGCTACATCTTTCATATCAAAAATCCCCCTCTTTATTTGTAACTGTTCAGAGCCAAGCAAAATTTCATAAAACAGGTGTAAAATGCTTGCATTTTTAAGACTGTTTTTGAGATTTTATTTGGCGGATACGCCACACCGACGAAATGCGTAGCATTTTGGAGGTTGACTCTGAACAGTTACCTTTATTTTTCATCTGAATCCTCTTTGCCTTTAAATGGAATCACTTCGCATTCATTTGAAGCTTCTTCGTCTTCGTCTGAATCTTCTTCGTCATCTTCTTCCTCAAGAAAGCTTTTGATTTTAGATAAACAAATTTTGATTTTCCTAAACGGAATTTCACTCTTTACGTCTGTTTCATCTTTCTCTGCATCCGGCACAAAATTCTCTGACGACTGTTCCTCTGTGTCCTCTGTGTCCTCTGTAATCACAGGCATCGCGATTGTCTCACCCAAAGTTTCGGACTCTTCTGAGCTATCTCTGTTTTCGGTCACTGACTCTGTTTCAGTCGCCGCACTTATTTCTGTAACTCCTTCTGTCTCAGCCGTTTCATTTATTTCAGATGTTACTTCTGTCTCAGCTTCTTCTGTAGTTGCATCTGTCTCAACTGCTCCTTCTGCTTCTGTAGTCAGATCTGCATCCGTCTCCTCTTCTGTTATGTCCGTTCCAGCAATTCCTTCTAACAGCGCATCAACCGTCTTCTCTTCCTCAGTCACTTCTTCCGCTTCAGGCTCCGGCTTCGGTTCACACGGCATCCCCACTGTAAAGCAGCTTCCGGATCCCAGAATACTTTCTGCATCTACCCAGCCATCGTGTACTTCAGCAATCCATTTTACAACAGAAAGTCCCAGTCCAAAATGACCTTCTCCGGCACCTAAAGGATCTCCTCTGAAAAACCGATCCCATACGTGTGGCAGATCCGTCTCCGAAATTCCAATTCCCGCATCTGCAATCTTACAGCTAAACTCACTGCCTTTGCTTTCAACAACAACTTTGATCAGTCCAATCTCTCGACTATAATCAATGGAATTCTCCAGCAGATTTAACAGCATCTTCCGATAACAATTCTCATCCACTTCTGCGTAAATCTCCGGTTCAATCTCATATTCTATCTGCACCGGTTCATCTGCTTCCTGAAGTCTGCTGATCTGACCTTCTATAATTCCTGTTGTCAGTTCACTGATATTCATGCGTTTTTTATAAGCTGGCTGACATCCCTGATCCGCCTTTGCAAAAAATGAGACTTCCTGAATAAAATCTGAAAGAATCTGTGCCTTCTTCTGCACTAATTCAATCTGCCAACGCTGACGCTGGGACAGTCGCCAGTCGCCAAGACACCATGCGCTTCTTGTAAGAATCACACTGACCGGCATCCACATCTCCTGTACAACATTTTCTGCAAAATGTCCCTCTTCGCGCACATCCTCAAGTAATTCATTCAATGTCAGCTGCAGTCTCTCAAATTCCGCATCAGATTCTTCCAGTTCCAACTGTCTGGAGAAATCTTTTGTTCTACAGATTTCCGCCGCTGACTCTGCTAGATCTGCAGTCCGTTTCAGAACCTCTCTTACCAGAAAGTATCCAATTACAAGCGATGCGATGAAAACGATTGGAAGTATCACCTTCGCCATTGCTTTTGCTGTCTGCGCATCTGTTCCACTTATCATTGTAGCAAAAAACAACGCAATGCCTGTTGCCACAAATATGCATCCTGTATATTTTAGTGTTAATTTTATTTTCAAAGATATTTTTTTCATTCGTACTCCTCCAATGGAATCTCTGACATTCCAAATTAGATTATAGCACATTTTAAGACAGTATGTTGTGAAATTCTTCTTAAATAAAAAGTTTTTTATTATGCTTTTCCGCCTTGTATTTCTCTCTGATTTGCCCTATTCTAAAAAGTAAATATATCAGCAAAAAAAGATTTTTAAAACAATTTGAAAGAAGGAAATATCTATGAACAATTCAGTTTCTCAAGAACTATTAAAATTTCTTCAAAAGAGTCCCACAGCGTTTCATGCAGTTCAACAGATGAAATCAGAGCTTCTTGCAGTTGATTTTACTGAACTAAAGGAAAATCAGCGTTGGAATATAGAATGCGGCAAACACTATTTTGTTACACGAAATGACTCTTCCCTGATTGCGTTTACAATTCCGGAAAATGGTATTGACAAGATGCACATTCTGACAAGTCATAGTGATTCTCCGACCTTTAAGATCAAAGAGAATCCGGAGATCGAAGTAGAAAAACATTATGTGAAATTAAATGTAGAAAAATATGGTGGTATGCTCTGTGCACCCTGGTTTGACCGTCCGCTCTCTGTTGCCGGACGCGTTATAATAAAAGATAAGACAAACGGACAATTCACGAGCAAACTCGTCAATATTGACCGGGACCTTGTTATGATCCCGAATCTCGCGATTCACATGAACCGTGAGATCAATAGCGGTTACAACTACAACGCCCAGAAAGATCTTCTCCCACTTTATGGCTGTGGTTCTCCTAAAGGAACTTTTATGGAACAGATTGCTGAAGCTGCCGGGGTAGAAAAAGATGAAATTCTCGGTCATGATCTATTCCTTTATAACCGACAGGAAGGTTCCATCTGGGGGGCTTCTGAAGAATTCATTTCCAGCGGCAGACTTGATGACCTGCAGTGTGCCTTCGCATCACTTCAAGGTTTTCTTTCCGGTGAGAAAAAAGACTGTATGGCTGTACACTGTGTTCTGGATAATGAAGAAGTTGGAAGCGGTACGAAACAGGGCGCCGCATCCACATTCCTTTTTGACACACTGATCCGTGTTCACGAAGCACTTGGATATGATGGAGAAGATTATCGTGTTCATCTTGCAGACAGCTTTATGATCTCTGCGGATAATGCTCATGCGGTTCATCCAAACTATACAGAGAAAGCAGATCCGACAAACCGCCCTTACCTGAACGAAGGAATCGTGTTGAAATTCAATGCAAACCAGAAGTACTGTACGGACGCCGTATCTGCTGCCATGTTCCGTGACCTATGTAAGCGGGCAGATGTTCCGGTTCAAACATTTACAAACCGTTCTGATATGGCCGGTGGCTCTACCCTTGGAAATATTTCCAACACTCAGGTTGCGCTCAATACCGTTGACATCGGACTTCCGCAATTGGCAATGCATTCCCCTTATGAGACTGCAGGTGTGAAAGATACTGAGTATCTGGTACGAGCTGCAAAAGAATTCTTCTGCTAGTAAAGGAAGGAGCAGGGATTTCATTATGACGAAATTCCTGCTCTTTATTTTTTACAAATGCCTTCTCAGCGCCTCTACATAATAAGACGCATAACGACTGAAAATAATATTTTTCTTTTTAATAATACCGATCCTCATCGTTTTATCGACATCTAATGGCTTCGCTATAATACTGCTTCCATTTAATTTCTGGTCGATCACACCACTGCTTACTGTGAATCCGTTTAATCCGATCACCAGGTTAAATAAGGTCGCCCTGTCTCTCACCTGTATACTCTTCGGGAAATCAAGCATACTTATAAATTCCTCCGAAAAATAAAACGAATTATTATTTCCCTGTTCATAAACAAGATACGGATATGGTCGTAAATCTTCCATGGAAATCATTTCTTTTTCTGCCAGTGGATGATCTTTACAGATAAATACATGCGGTTCTGCAACAAACATTTCCTCAAATTTCAACTGATTATTCTTTATCAGCTTCAGAATCACATCTTCATTGTGTTCCGAAAGATAAAGAACTCCAATCTCGCTTTTTCCGCTCGCCACATCTTCAATGATCTCGCCCGTCTGTGTCTCTCTTATAATAAAACTATACTGGTCTGCATCATATTCTTTGATCAGATCAACAAAAGCATTTACCGCAAACGAATAATGCTGGCAAGACACAGAAAACTTCGGTGTTCTTCTCTCTCCATTTCCAAAATGTTCTTTCATATTGTCAGCCTGCTCTAGAAGCATCCTTGCAAAGGACAATAGCTCTTCGCCTTCTCTTGTAACAGTAACGCCTTTGTTAGACCTTGTAAATGCAGTCACTCCCATCTCTTTTTCAAGATTATGAATTGCTGCACTAAGCGACGGCTGTGAAATAAAAAGCTTTTCTGCAGCCTCCGTAATATTCCCACAATCCGCAACCGTAACTAAATAGGTTAATTGCTGTAATGTCATGTTCGCTCACTCCTTATTGAAACTGATATCCAGATTTATCGTAAAAGTATTCCCCATAACCAGGTTGAGACAAATGGCTGTAAGAAAAACATAATAACACCTACTGAACCACATATCAAATAAAAATCATTAATTTTTGAATCTGATAAAGTGCGCTTTGTAAAGTTTTCTGTCACAAAGCGTACGATAAGGTAGCCGATCAAAGTACCGATGCTATTTGTAATGATATCATCTATATCAGTTGCTCTGCCAGTAAAAAGTTGAGAAATCTCAATAAAAGACGTTGCAACAATTCCGGCCAGGGCAACACTTTTTATACTTCTGAACTCTTTCCATAACATTGGTAAAAAGAAACCAAATGGAACGAACAAAAGTACGTTCAAACACGCATTAACAATATCTGACAACATATAAATAAACGGAATCAGACTCACTGTAAACTCTATTTGCAACATCGTAATATTCGGGAATCCCACTAATGCTAATACTACTGCCAGATAAAATCCAAATATCATATAAACCATCGTTCGTTTCCAGCTCTGAAAGAAAATCTTCTCATATATGCACCAAAGCGGAATTATAAAAACTGCGGCTGCAACAAGTTCAATCAGGGCGTTGTATATTCTACTCATTTTCCCCTCCATGAATTATATTTTACACAACTCATAGTCTATCATATCAGGCCTGGTTACAGTAGCTTTATAATCCTTAATTAAATTTAATTTTTCATTAAGATGAAGTTACTGTTCACACGATGTGCGACCAGCAACGCATCTTGCAAGTTTTCATTATCCTCTTGCGTCCTGGTGTCAGATATGTTATATTGAAAATGCAAAGAGGGAAACCGCAAGCGGCTACCCGTAATATTGTATCAAACTATATTTTTATAGTCGTCAACTACTGCGAATAGTTGGCGGCTATTTTCGTCTACCCTTGAAAATCTCATAACAAAGACCAACAAGGGCAACAATGAATATACAAAACTGAATCAGATCAGAATATGTAATCATCTTATCGCCCTCCTTTCTTTCGTTTGGAGGGTGTTTTTATCCCTCCGTAAAAGAAGGGTAGCCGCCTGGCTTTGGTTTCCCTGTCTGTATATTATCACGTTGATACCGGACAGGCAACCGCCTTTTTCTCTTTATTCCGTTATGCGAACGTTCGGGGTTACTGTTCACTCCGTTCACAGCAACTTGGTCAAAATTCATTCCAAATCACCTTCGGTGATGGAATTTTGCCCCGTATGTCTCGGGATTTTGCCATATTCATGGCAAAACACCTCGCGGGATATTACCTGTGAACAGTAACCTCCTGTTTCCTTAGTTGGTACTTCCCTTGATTTTTTCCCCTTACCATGCTATACTATCACCCGTTACAAAACCCTAAAAAACAAGGTCTTATAAGGGGGTCGCCGATTTCCGGCGTAAGGTCATATACTTACTGTATATGACTTCCGCGGCATTCGTCAAATGTCCATGCAAGCATGGCCGCCTGACTCATTGCTGCGCGAAAATGAATCGTGTGTTCGTGACCTTCCACACGTAAAACAAAACTAAAGGAGAACTGAATAATGAAAAACTCAAGTAACAAAGTGCTTTACCTGGCACAGGCAGCTATGATCGCTGCCATCTATGTCGTACTGACTGTTGTCGGTGCATCACTGGCTTTTGGAGAGGTGCAGATCCGTTTTGCGGAAGCACTGACAATCCTCCCGGTATTTACTCCGGCTGCAATCCCTGGATTGTTTGTAGGATGCCTCATCGGAAACACACTTGGAGGTGCAATCCTGCCTGACATTATCTTCGGCAGCCTTGCAACACTGATCGGTGCCATCTTTACATGGTCTTTAAGAAACAAGAGCAAGTTCCTTGCCCCTGTTCCTCCGGTTGTTGCCAATATCATTGTGGTTCCATTTGTATTAAAATATGCTTATATGGTTCCACTTCCGATTCCTTTCATGATGCTGACAGTTGGTATCGGAGAAGTAATTTCCGCCGGTGTGCTTGGTCTGATTCTTTACGGAGCACTCAACAAATATAGAGGAATTATCTTTAAGAAAGCTTTATAAGATTTTTCTTATGCAACCTAAAAACGACAGGATCTTCATTTGAACTATTGAAGAACCTGTCGTTTTTATTTCACTTTCTATTTGATATAACCAATAAATGTATTTCCGCTTCCGGAAACCATTCCTTCCATCTCACTGATGGAAACTGTCTGTGACTCTCCATTTTCAGGATCGATATAAGTAATATCATTCTTCGTATATCCTGTCAGAAGAATTGCATGATCTGCACTTGTAAGTGCAATCACCGGACATCCTCTATTGATCACGTAGAGTACCTGATCCAGCGTACATCCTGTCAGATCTACTTTCTGAACATCATATGTCTTCATATAGCGCTCACATGCTTCAAGGGATGTCTCTTCTCCTTCTTTTGAAAGAGCAACATCCTCTATCGAATACGCAAGATCTCGATTTCCTTTCTCCCAAACATATTTCTGGTCAGAAGAGATCACAACTCCTGAAATCTTCTGTGCTTTCTGAATTGCATAAGAAGCTTTATCATAAATTCCTGCCAGTTCACCAACACCATAAACATAGTATTTCACACTTTCGCTGTTATCAGCAAGAACCATCTCAAGTTCATTCTTTGATGCCAGCTGATTCGGCCGGATCACTTTCACGCTCTTCTCTCCTGCTCCCTCTGCAAATGTAATCCGCATCTGTTTTTCCATCAGTGCTGTTGTGTATACTTCTATTTTAATCGCTGTATCTTTGCGTTCCTCATTATTCGTAATAAACTCCTGTGAAGTAACGTTGTAAATATCCCCGCTTTTCTCTACACGATTCAGTGTTACCATATTGTCATCGATTAAAATATCAGAAATATAAATGCCTTTATCAACAAAGGAATAGCTGGCAACTTTTTTGTTCTTAGAATTACGGATTTCCAGTTCATACATTGGAGTGATCGATTCTCCGGAAGCTTTCTTTCCTGCGTCCTCGGATTTCATTTTTCCATAAATAAAGTCACCATTGACAAATCCAAGTGGACTAATTTTTTCTCCGCTTGCTGCCTCAACAGTATTCGTCTCCAGACTGCTTAGATTCATTACCTGAATCACTGTTCCGCCACTCTTATCTCCTTCTGACTGATATGCCATCAGATGTCCATCATCAGAAACCGCATATTGTCCTTCTTTAAGATTCTCTGCAAGTGTTGTCTGTTTATTCTTTTTCAAATCTACCTGATACAAAGTTCCGTCTGCCAAAACATATAACTGCTCTTCCGCATGATTATAATAAACCATCTTGCCAAGCTCATCCGCTGCGATTGCATAGGACTTCTTACTTGGTATAAATGCTTTCTCCTGGATCAGATTTCTCTCAACATCAAAATAATAGATTCCGACACCGACTTCTCCTTCGTGTTCGCCACGATTCATATATCCATACACAGCAAATGCAAGATTACCACTATTGTCCATACTGATGATACGTACTGCATGTTGATCATTCAGATTCCTTTCATCTGTCGTATCTGCATCTGCAAATCCGAAAATATTTAATAATTCATTCGAACTCTTATTGTACATCCAAAGGTTTCTGGACTCCACAAATGCTGCAATCGTTTCTTTCTCATTTGTCTCATACGGAACATCTGAAGGTGTAACGCCGAGCAGAATTCCGTTTTCATCGATCACGCTTCTGTTCTCACTGAATACTTCCTGCATATCACGATTGTAATCCAACAGGTAAATTGTAGTCCCTGCGATTCTCACACGGAAAAATTCTTTAATATCATAAACTGCATTCTCACCGACATCATCCACGCAGGAAACTCTGTAATTCGCAAGGAGAGAGGTATACACACTATTACTTTCCTTTATGCTCCAACGCACATCACCAAGCAACTGTGGCTGCATAGTCCCCCACTGAATATGAGAAATATCTGAATGGATATTGACTGTCTGATAAGTTGTATTGTCACTTTCATCTCCAGGTTCCAAGTAAATATTCAATGAATCTACATCCGTCTTATTAAATGCTTTCGTATGAAAATCCTGTGCAAATGTAAGACATTGTGATGCTGTAATATCATCTGCTTTCTCAATTCTTGTATAAAAATTAACTTTCCTTGTCTCTTTCTCCTCACCGATTGCAAGCGAAACCTGAAGTACTGCCTCCTGGATTTTATATCCAAGTGATTTCCCCAGCTTTAATGTGACATCTTCGCTTTCTGCAGACTTTAGAGTTCCTTTATCATATGTCTCTGTTCCATCCAGAGAATATACACTGTAACTGATCTCACGGATCTGGTTATCATTTTTCTCAATCTGCATCTTCAGTGTACCATCACTCTCTAATGGTGTAATGGTATCTCGCATTGCGGCAATATCCATATCATCTACATAACCAGACAACGCATTTATCTTCTGTCCCCCCATCATAAATGAGACTCTAGGTAACGTGGCATCTCCCATATCCACAACCTGATCATCATTTCCACGGTTCAGTATCACATTACTGATCACCAGCACAGCCGCAAAAAGAACAACCAGTGCGGCAATCTTTATTACCCTTTTTTTCATTATTTATCTCCCTTTTGCTCTGCCAGAAGCATACCTAATGTTGGCTGAATCTTCAAAAATCTTTCACAATCCTCTGCCTCTTTTCTGCTCTTTGCTGCAAGACTCCCCTTTTTCACTGCACGCAGCAGAATATTCTTCGGCGTATGCTCCATATCAATAAATTCTAATACCTGAGTTTCATATCCCTCGCTTTCCAGACACTTTGCTCTAAGTCCATCTGTCACAAGTGTTGCAAAACGCTCTCGCAACAATCCATAATCCATAATTGGTCCGAGCACTTCTTCCATGGAAGCTAGTTGATCTCCCAGCATTTCTGAAACTTCCATAACTTCCGTCTTCGATTTCATCTTGCCTGAATGCAGATTTCTCTGCTTTTCAAGCTGCTTGTTCACCTCATGCTGACAACATGGAACAGACAAAATCACTTTCGCATTCCAGCCAACCGCTTTCGCAAGTGCATAATCTGTAGCTGTATCACACGCATGAAGCGTCACAACCATGTCAACCTGATCCACACCTTCATAATCCGCAATATCTCCAACAAGGAATGTCAACTTCTCATACCCATACTTCTTTGCCAGTTCATTACAATGCAGAATCACATCCGTCTTCAGATCTAATCCGATAATACGAATATCATACCCTTTCAACTCGTGTAAATAATAATACATTGCAAATGTAAGATATGATTTTCCACATCCAAAGTCCAGAAGTGTAAGCTCTCTGTCCTTGTCAAGCTGCGGCAGAATGTCCTCAACAAACTCCAGGAAACGATTAATCTGACGGAACTTATCCATCTTCGTCCGCACAATCTTTCCATCCTGTGTCATAACTCCAAGATCCTGAAGAAACGGAACCACAATCCCTTCCTCCAGAATATATTTTTTCTTCCTGTTATGAGACAGATCTGCCGCCTTCGCCTGCACCTTCTTGCGCTTTCTCTTAATCGTTGCTTTCCCTTTCTTACTGAGCAATACCGTGATATCCTCACTCACCGTCTCAACCTGAACCTGACGAAACTCTTCCAACAATTTCGCAAGCTCATCCTTCGTCTCTTCCACTGTCAGATTCTTATGAAATGCCTGCGTCTTTGTAAAAGACTCCAACTGAAACAAAAGCTCCCCCTTCTGTTCCATCGGTCGAAGCTTTGCCTTAACTACATTATCCTTTACTCGCGGGTTACTAAACACCGCACGAATAAACTCTCTATTCAAAATCCCAGCTAAAAACTGTATGATTTCTTCCATATAAATGACCTCTTTTTCTTCTATAATAAAGTAGAATCTTGAAAGACTCTTCTTACTATTTTGCAGAATAAAAAGGGAGATGTCAAGGGATATAGGGGACGAAAACTGAAAATATTATTTTAGGAAGTCGCTTGTTAGAAGGATGGTACAGGAACGCCGACTCAGGGTTACGCATACTGTTCATACTAGGAAAAACAACAGACTGCTAAAAGCAAAGAAAGGATTGACAAACTCGCTGCCGCTCAGACAGCTGTCAATCCTTTCTTTAACGCAATCCATTGTTTTTCAAGTATGAGCAAGCATGCTCCACATTCGTCTTGGTCCCTGTACCATCCTTCTAACATGAAACTTCTCGGACTTCATATTTTCTGTTTTCTGTTTATTGAAAAAGATGAATTCCTACGACAAATTTTATTAAATACAAACATGTTTGAGATATGGATATCATTCTATAGAATATCCGGTGCGTCTGCTTCTCAAGTAGAGTTCTTCTTTCGAGAAAGTAGAAATCAGATAGCGACGAAAAATCTACTGATAGACAGATGTTGAGGGATTGCTTCAGGTGACTGTTCTGTGTGCTTGGAAAGACTTAAAAAACGAAAGGTTACGCTAAAGCAATGTGAGGCAGCTGTCTGAAGCGGCAGCGAGTTTGCCGAGCATTGCTTTGTTTTTAGTAATCTTTCGTTTTTCTTAGTCTTTCCTGTATACAGAACCCGGAGCCTGAAGCAATCCCTCAATGTCTGTCTATTAGAATAAACTTTATAAGCGCTATCTGATTTCGTCCGAACTTGAAAAAGAATCCCTACGATAAATCTTTATTTTGCAAAAAGTTCTTTCTCCCACTCTTCTTGCTCCAGCAAAAATCCCTTTTCTTCCAGTGCTTCTTGAATCATATCCAATGTATTTTCACTATCTGCTTCTACCACATGATAATGATAATCGGATGTGATATTTTTCAGCGGAGTGGACTTTCCACTTCGGATGTCATCTATGAACTCTGCTGCATTTCGTCTGGAATTAATATTGAGTGATGCTTCCATATGACCGTAGACTCTATGATTCACCATCACATTACGAACTCTTCCACCAAGGTCTACGATTGTATAGAGTTCATCTTCAACCTGATCATCGGTATGTTTCACTTTGAAGATTCTTTCTACTAAATGTGATTCGTGCAAAATATATCCTCTGTTTGTAGATATAATGTCATGTCCTGCGGCACGGATGAGTGCGATATCCTGCACGATCACCTGACGGCTTACTTCATACTGTGCAGCCAATGCCTTTCCCGGCACCGGTGCTGAGCTTGTCTTTATCTGATTTATAATGGCAGTTCTTCTTTCTGGTCCTGTCATCATGCCTCTTCCTTTCTAAATTGAAATCCATACTAATAATTGTTCTTTAACAATTATATCACTTTTACTCTACAGCATGAAGGTTTTTCATCGAGATATCAAGAATCGGAGCGGAATGTGTCAGGGCTCCACTGGAAATATAGTCTACGCCAAGAGCTGTCAGGCGTCCGATGTTCTCTTTTGTTACATTTCCGGAACACTCTGTCTCAGCTCTTCCGTCAATGATCTTGATTGCTTCCTGCATCTCTTCTGTTGACATATTATCAAGCATGATGATATCTGCTCCGGCTTCTACTGCTTCTTTTACCATCTCAAGATTCTCAACTTCTACTTCGATCTTTCTTACAAATGGTGCGTAGTCTTTTGCCATCTCGACAGCTTTCTTTACGCTTCCTGCAGCTCCGATGTGATTGTCTTTCAGGAGTACCCCATCAGAAAGATTATATCTGTGGTTATAACCGCCACCAACACGAACTGCATATTTCTCGAAGATTCTCATATTAGGTGTTGTTTTTCTTGTATCAAGAAGTTTTGTTTTGCTTCCTTCAAGAAGTCCTGCAACGGAATGTGTATAAGTTGCGATTCCGCTCATTCTCTGAAGGTAGTTCAGTGCTACACGCTCACCGGAAAGAAGTACACGGATATCTCCTGTTACTTTTCCCATCAACTGGCCGTTCTTTACTTCGTCTCCGTCTTTACAGTAAAGTTCTGTCTTTGTATCTGCATCTAACAGTTCAAATACTCTGCGGTAAACTTCCAGTCCGGCAATTATACCGTCCTGCTTACAGATCAGTTCTACTTCACCTTTTACATAGTCTTTCATAACTGAGTTTGTTGTTACGTCTTCGCTTGAAATATCTTCTTTGAGTGCCTCAAGGATCAAATGATCTGCCTGAAGTGTCATTGTAATTTCGTTCATCTTTATATCTCCTGTCCCTGTCTCTATATTCTTTCTCTACTCTTCTCTTAACTTTTATTTTTTCAGCATAGATTAATATTATATCACTATTATTATGCCAATTCACGTACTTTTACTTCATTCTCTGTACCTGAGATTTTATTTGCCGCACGTTTGGCAAATACAAGGCTTTCCAGAAGTGAATTACTTGCCAGACGGTTCGCACCATGTACACCGTTACAGCTTGTCTCTCCTACTGCATATAAATGTTCCATGGATGTTTTACTGTCTGAATCTACCCAGACACCACCCATGAAATAATGCTGTGCCGGAACAACCGGGATACATTCTTTTGTCACATCATATCCCTCTTCCAGACAATGTTGATAAATGTTCGGGAAATGACCCATGATGGTTTCTTTTCCAAGTTTTTCCATAGACAGCCAGACATGATCTGTGCCTTCCTTTTCCATCTCTTCTCTGATTGCCTTAGTCACAACATCTCTTGGAAGAAGTTCATTTACAAAACGTTCTTTCTTGCTGTTAAGAAGAACCGCACCTTCTCCACGGACAGACTCTGAAATAAGAAAGCGTCTTCCTGGTTTCTTGGAATACAATGTTGTCGGATGAATCTGTACATAGTCCAGATGCTCCAGACGGATTCCGTGTTTTTCAGAAATTGTAAGCGCATCTCCTGTCAAATGTGGGAAGTTTGTAGAATGTTTATAACGTCCACCGATTCCACCGCTTGCCCAGATTGTATTCTCTGCATGGATTTTGAATTCATTTCCGTCTTTATCCTGTGCAAGGATTCCTTTGCATTCATCATTTTCTACAATGATATCTGTCATCGTTGTATATTCAAGCAATGTTACATTAGAAAGCTGCTTTACCTGTGCAAGCAGTTTACTTGTGATTTCTTTTCCTGTAATATCTGCATGAAACAGAATTCTCGGACGTGAATGTGCTCCCTCACGAGTAAATGCATAAATATCCTGAATCTCTGCCTTTTCACCACCGTTGTCTGCGGCTTCATTTCCAGACTCATCTGTCTCCTGTTTTTGGAAATCTACACCATAGCCAATCAGGTCATGAATGATCTCTCTTGAGCTGCGGATCATAAGATCAACAGATTCTTTTCTGTTTTCATAATGTCCCGCTTTCATTGTATCTTCAAAATAACTGTCATAGTCATCTTTGTCATGCAGCATGCAGATTCCTCCCTGAGCCAGGAATGAATCACTGCTCTCTAAATCTGACTTTGTAATCATAATGATCTTCTGATCTCTCGGAAGACTCAGTGCGCTGAAAAGCCCTCCGACACCTGTTCCGACAATGACTACATCTGCTTCCATTTTCATAATAAATATCTCCATTCCGACAGCATTAGTCGATTTGATCTGTATTTTCTATAATCTTCGATTGCTGTCAATCCTATCTGCCCTCTGTTTACTTGGCCAGTTCTAACATTCTCTCTAACGGTTTCTTAGATTCTTCGCGAAGCTTATCATCTACAAATACTTCATTCTTGCCTGTCTTTAATACGTGAAGAACTTTCTCAAGTGTAACCTTCTTCATATTTCTGCAGATTGGAGTTGTCTCTGTAAAGTAGAATTTCTTCTCCGGGTTTCTCTTCTGAAGTTCGTACAGAACTCCACTCTCTGTACAGATGATAAATTCTTTCGCGTCTGATTTTCCTGCCTGCGCGATGATTTCTGAAGTACTTCCAACAAAATCAGAAAGTTCCAGAACTTTTGCCGGACATTCCGGATGTGAAAGAACCTCTGCTTCCGGATGCGCTGCTTTCGCTGCTTTGATTTCTTCAACCTCCATATATTCGTGCACAATACAGAATCCTTCATTATATATAAAGTTCTTTTCCGGTACCAATCCTGCGATGTAATGTGCAAGGTTACGATCCGGGATAAAGAAAATATTTTTATTCGGAAGTGCTTTTACAATCTTCACTGCATTGGATGAAGTTACACAGACATCAGAATGTCTTTTCAGTTCCGCTGTTGAATTGATGTAGCAAACAACAGCAAGGTCATCATACTCTGAACGAATCTTCTCGATTGTCTCCGCAGATGCCATATGTGCCATTGGACAATCTGCTGCCATATCCGGCATAAGCACTGTTTTCTCAGGATTCAGGATCTTCGCACTCTCACCCATGAATGAAACACCGCAGAATACGATTGTCTTCTCTTTCAGACCAACCGCAACTTTGCTTAAGTAGAAAGAATCTCCTACATAGTCTGCAATCTCCTGAACTTCCGGTCTTACATAATAATGCGCCAGAATTACGGCATTTTTTTCTTTCTTTAACTGTTCTATCTCTTCTCTGATCGTCATAGCACGTACCTCTCTTATTCTCTCCTGACATAAAATTCTGCTGTAACACACTTTCATGTCTATTGCTCTGTTGATTTATTCTTGCCCATTATAACACTGTCGTTTACAGGTGACAAGACACTTGTTTTACAAAAACTTTACACCAGCAAGGTTTCTTTTGTGAAAAATGTAACATTTTATATGACATTGTTCTTTTTGTGGGGAAATGATGAAGGAATTTCCTCTATAAATTGCCAGGAAATAAAGATTTATCGTAGAAATCATTTTTCGGATATGCGGACGAAAACTGAAAATATTATTTTAGAAAGTCGCTTGTTAGAAGAATGGTACAGGAACGCCGACTCAGGGTTACGCATACTGTTCATACTAGAAAAAACAACAGACTGCTAAGAGCAAAGAAAGGATTGACAAACTCGCTGCCGCTCAGACAGCTGTCAATCCTTTCTTTAACGCAATCCATTGTTTTTCAAGTATGAGCAAGCATGCTCCACATTCGTCTTCGTCCCTGTACCATCCTTCTAACATGAAACTTCTCGAAGTTCATATTTTCTGTTTTCTGTTTACTGAAAAAGGATCGTCTTCTACGCTAAATTTTATTAAAGTAAACACGCTTAAGAGATGGGAATTATTCTATAGAACATCCGGTACGTCTGCTTCTCAAGTAGAGTTCTTCTTTCGAGAGAGTAGAAATCAGATGGCGCTGAAAACTTACCGATAGACATACATTGAGGGATTGATTCAGGTGACTGTTCTGTGTGCTTGGAAAGTCTTGAAAAACGGAAGGTTACGTTAAAGCAATGCGAGGCAACTGTCTGAAGCGGCAGCGAGTTTGCCGAGCATTGCTTTGTTTTTAGTAATCTTTCGTTTTTCTTAGTCTTTCCTGTATACAGAACCCAGAGCCTGCATCAATCCCTCAATGTCTGTTAGAAGAAACTTTATAAGCGCTATCTGATTTCGTCCGAACTTGAAAAAGAATTCCTACGATAAATCTTTATTTTCTCAACTGCCAAAACGCCACTGCGCTTGCTGCTGCCACATTCAGAGAATCCACACCATGTGACATTGGAATCTTCACAGTATAATCGCAAGCTTTAATTGTCTCCTGCATAAGTCCGTCCCCCTCTGTTCCAAGAATCACTGCCAGTTTTTCTTCGCTCATAAGTTGCGGATCGTCAATACTTACGGAATCATCTGTCAATGCAAGTGCTGCTGTCTTATACCCAAGTGCTTTCAAGTTCTCGATCGCCTGAACCGGCCAGATTTCTTTCCTGTCACATCTGCGTTCTTTATCATCCTGAATAAATGTCCATGGAATCTGAAACACCGTTCCCATACTCACTCTGGATGCTCTTCGATACAATGGATTGCTGCATCCTGAAGTCAGTAACACTGCATCCATATGCATTGCTGCTGCCGATCGAAAGATTGCTCCGACATTCGTTGGATTCATCACGTCTTCCAGAATGGCAATCCTGTTCTTTCCCTCGCAAAGTTTCCTGAAATCTTCCAGTGGTCGGCGTTTCAATGCACAAAGCATTCCTCTCGTCAGCTTAAATCCTGTCAATTGCGTAAGGACAGCAAACTCTGCTGTAAAAATGGAAGTGCCTGTATTCTCAAATCTTGCAAGAACTTCTTGCGTCTCTTCATTTTCTTCCATCTGTTTCTTTTCAACCAGAACAGATATTGGAATATATCCGGCATCCAACGCCCGTCCAATCACTTTCGGACTTTCTGCAATAAAAAGTCCATCTTCCAGACGGTCTTTATTCAGAAGCTGTGCTTCCGTATAACGTGCGTAGACGTCCAGTTCCGGTGCGTTAAAGTTGTTGATTTCTATAATATTTAACATATTCTCTCCTTAACCTGTAATAAACTGTATCTTCATATGAACTCTAAATTCTTGTAACGTAAAAAAGCACAATCTTTTTCAAGATCATGCTATGACATAAACACTTGGATGGGCGGCGTATCCATCATATCAGGTTCCCTAAGGAGCGCAGGGTGCCTTTCCTGCTTCTCAAATGATTATATAAAAAGAATACCAATGGATAAATCTTATTGTATATTATCCATTGGTTTCCGTCAAGCAATTTTATCCTTTGAGACTCTTTGTGAAACTCTTTGTTCCGCTCTTTAAATGATACCGTGATCCTTCGCCAATGCTTTAATACTGCGATCATAAGTTGCTTCTGCTTCTTTCGAAAAGAAACATCCCGGCACGCCTTCATTGTGATCACGATGATGAGCTACACAGGCACAACATTTCCCGTGACGCGGACAATCGTATGTACAGGGACAATTCCGTTTATTGTCACATTTAATCTCCATAGTTCACCTCTCCTTTTTCTCCTCTTCCGAAACCTTTCATACAGTTCACCATTTTTCCTATAAATGTCAACATCTATCTGAGAGTTTCTAATTAACATTAATACTAAAAGAAACACGCAGAAAAAGTGCTTTCTTTCGTGAAACAGCACTTTTTCTGCGTGAAATAATAAAATTTTATGCATGCGACATATATGTAAAATAACTATTTTTATTTCTCCATATCTACTTTGAGAAATTGGAATTCTCTTCCCATCTGTCAGCAACAACTCACGGGCTGTCAGCCGGCGGATAAAGTCCATATTAACAATATACGCTCTATGCGGCCGGACAAAGACCGAAAAATTCTTTAGTTCCTCCATCAATTCCGACAAAGTTGCTGATGCCTCTAACATAGAACCGTCTGACAAAGTACATACCTGATTATGATTAAAGCTCTCAACACACACCAATTCGCAAATTGATATACGGTGAATTCCCTCTTTTGACTTCAACAAAAGAGAGGGATTATTTTCTGGTGACAATCGATGAATACAGTCAAGTACCGCATCCTCAAAAGCGGATTGGTTCACGGGTTTTATCAAATATCCAGAAGCTTTTACGCTAAAAGCTTCCACGGCATATTCTTTAGAAACAGTCAGAAATAAAATTTCTGCTCTCTCTTTTCGCTCCCGAATCCGTCTGGCCAACGTTACACCTGTCATATGTGGCATAACGACATCCAATAAATACAGGTCAAACCCACCTGTTTTTTCTATATCATCCAATAAATCATATGGTGAGCTGTAAGCCTGTATCTGTACAGGCATTTCCGGGTGTTGTTCTGAAAATCTGACAGCCAGTTCCTGAACTCGACTGATATCTTTTTGGTTGTCATCACATATACCTATGTGCAGCACACCCCTCACCTCGCTTTTACCTATAATGTGTGTAACTGTTCAGAGCCAAGCAAAATTTCAAAAAAGGTATAAAATGCTTGCATTTTTTAGACTATTTTTGAAATTTTATTTGGCGGATACGCCACACCTCCGAAATGTGTAGCATTTTGGAGGTTGGCTCTGAACAGTTGCTAATATGTAAAAGCATATCATAAAAGGGCGAAATCCTCAACCATACGGCAACATGAGTTTTGCTCATTTTTGCTCACTTTAAATAATCGCCAGTAGAACCGTTCCTGCTGTAATCAACAAAACGCCTGCCGCTGCTAGTCCCGACAGGCAGATAAAACATAATTCTTTCTTCTCTATCGCCTTTATCTCTTTCTGTTTTCCGGTAACAAACACCATGAGCCACGCCATAAGCAGCACTACCGTGGTACGGATTGCCGTACCGAGATTGGAATCAATCCCTTCGATTCCAATCAACAATACGGATACTATTTTTGTCCCTGTAATCCCTTCACGAAGGAATATAAGTGCCAAAAGAATGGAAAGCACGATACTGGATTTATCAATGGGTACAACCTTATTGATATCATCTTTCTGAAGGACATGAAAATTAAAAACCTTTAACTAATCAAGAATAGCAAGCACTGCCTGTGTCATGACACAGGCGAAATCCCCCACACTTTCCTATCGTCTTTGCTACAATTTGCCTTGGGTAGTTACACCTAAAATTGAATTACACACGAAACAGACTGTTGTGAAAACCGAACATTTTACTACATGAGATGCCTCCAACGTCTCACTTAGTACCCAGGAAATGATTTTTCTGAAATATAGATCCATAATACTGGTAAGATATGCAAATCCGCCTTTATCACATATTTTAAAATGCTACTGTAAAATAAGTAATCGAGTAGGAGGGAGTGATTAGCTCCCGTCCTCTCACACCACCGTGCGTACCGTTCGGTACACGGCGGTTTCAATAGTTATTATCTTACACTTATAATAAGTTGAAATCCACATAATTTCACTATCACTTATGCTAGTAAGTGAATTTTGATGCCAAAAAAGAAACTCAATCTATTTGCCAGTAAATGCAATTATCACCGCCTCATAAGGACGCAATATATTTCCTTCTCTGTCATCCTCATAATTCCGGATCCAGACTTCCCCGGCTTTCCACTCATCAAGCAATGGGCAGCTAACTTCCTCATCCGTAAAGTTTGTACATACCAGCATCTTTGTATGCTCATCTGTTCTCGTATAGGCAAAAATTCTCTCATCTTCCGGCAGAAGAAGTTCAAATTTTCCATTCACGAATATTGGATTTTCTTTTCTTAAACGAATCAGCTTCTGATAATAGTAAAATACCGAATTTTCATCTTCCAGTGCCTCTTTGGCATTGATTCTGGTATAATTTGGATTCACGGCAAACCATGGTTCTCCTGTTGTGAATCCTCCGTTCTCATCCCCGCTCCACTGCATCGGAGTACGGGCATTATCACGGCTTCTTGCGTAGATAGACTGCATGATTTCTTCTGGCTGATATCCTTTTTCCAGACGCTCTTTGTACATATTCAATGTCTCAATATCTTCATATTCCTCAATGCTGTCAAACTGCACATTCGTCATTCCCAGCTCTTCTCCCTGGTAAATGTAAGGAGTTCCCTGCATTCCATGAAGCATTGTCGCCAGCATCGTTGCCGACTCTTTTCTGTATTTTCCGTCATTTCCCCAACGCGACACGATTCTAGGAAGATCGTGGTTATTCATGAACAGACTATTCCATCCTGTCTGATATAAAGTATTCTGCCACTTTGCAAGGCATTTTTTCAGCTTAACCAGATTCAATGGAATCGTATCCCATTTTTCTTTTCCTTCTTCCTGATCAAGCATAATGTGCTCAAACTGAAAAACCATAGAAAATTCACTACCATCCGGATTACTATATTTCTTTGCAATTTCCGGTGTTGCTCCCCAGGCTTCTCCAACAGTGATCATATCCCCCTTCTGAAATGTTTCTCTGCTTAGTTCACGCAGAAATTCATGCAGCTTTGGTCCATTATTTGTGATCTTAAGATCTGGCTCTTTTGCAATCTGATCGATTACATCCAGACGAAATCCACCTGCTCCTTTTTCCATCCACCAGAGAATCATATCATAGAGCTCTCTTCTCACTTTCGAATTCTCCCAGTTCAGATCTGGCTGTTTCACTGAAAACTGATGAAAATAATACTGTCCCAGTTCTGGAACCCACTCCCATGCCGGTCCTCCGAACACAGAATTCATATCATTTGGATAAATACCTTCTTCTCCGTCACGCCACACATAATAATCATGATACGGATTGTCTTTGCTTTTCTTTGCCTCCAAAAACCATCTGTGTTCATCTGAAGTATGATTCAGCACAAGATCCATCATAATTCGGATTCCGCGTTTCTTTGCCTCCGCAAATAACTGTTCCATATCTTCCATTGTTCCGAACATCGGCTCAATATCCTGATAATCTGAAATATCGTATCCATTGTCATCCTGTGGCGAACGGTACACCGGTGAGAGCCAGATTGCATCTATTCCAAGTTTTTTCAAATAATCCAATCTGCTGATAATTCCTGGAATATCACCGATTCCATCTCCATCCGAATCTTGAAAGCTTTTCGGATAAATCTGATATACAACTGCATTTTTCCACCATTTATTCTTATTTCCCATACTTATTCTCGATATCTCTCCGGCAGATTTTCTGATTCTACCGGGATATCCTCTCCTTTCTAACCATATACCCGGCTTATTTTTTTCTATATTTTAACGGAGAAACTCCATATGTTTTTTTGAAGCTTCTGATAAAATAGCTTACATTCTGATATCCACTCTGCATTGCAATCTCTGTAACAGGAATATCCGTATCTTGTAACAGCTGTTTTGCATGCTCTAACCTTAAATGTGTTATATATTGCGAAAGGGTAATATGAAAATGTTCCTTAAAATATCGCGATATATATTTTCCGAAAGATGAAACTGCTCACTAAATTCTTTTAATGATATCTTTTCCATAAAATTCTGCTGTATATATGAAATCATTTCTTTTTCTATCGTATTTCTCCCGCTTTTATCATTTTCAATTACAAAGCCCTTCTCCCACATTTCAAGAATAAACTGTAAAAGAATTATTTTTGTCTTTATCTGAGCAGTTATTTCGGACTCAATTTTCTTATTTTTTGCCACATATATTTCAACCAACTGCTCACATAGTTCTTTTGCTGTATCTTTTACTCTTGGACTTATCATCAGATGACCATTTTTTAACGGCTCCAATAATTTATCATCCAACATGTCATTTATGCAAAAAGATATGTATTTTAACGGAAAAAGGAACGTAAAATAATCCACTGTATCAGTCTGTGAACCCATAAAATGCAGATTACCCGGCGACACTACAAAAGCATCCCCGGGGGTTCCAATATAATTTTCTCCTGATATACTAACAGTCAAAAAACCGCTTTTTACATATATAATTTCCAGTTCATCATGCCAATGAACCGGTATCTGAAATGATCGTCCTTCATTTTTTATATGATATATACTAAACGGATCATCCTTTGTACCATGTGGTTTATTTTCCTTTAATTCAAAGTACATACTCTCTCCTATACTTCTACAAGACCTTTACTCTTCCATTTTCCACTCTTCCATCTAAGTACCATTCCCACTGCTCTCGCACATTCGTCACCTGCCATAGCAATATATGCTCCTACAGCCAGAAGTCCCATATGTATTCCGAGAAAATAGGTTCCGCCAACTGCAAACAAATACATAAATATCGCACCTAATATAACCGGAAAAAATGCGTCTCCGCTCGTTTTTAACGCCTGCCCATATACAAGGTTTGTTACCCTTCCAAGTTCAAGAAATATATCTACTATTAACAACTTTACCACAAGATTTATCATCTGTATATCATCAGTAAATATATGCACTATAAAATGCCCGGCAAATGCAAAGGTCACGGAAAAGCATGTCGCTGTGATGATACCATATATCGCAGCTTTTCTCGTCCCCCTGTTACATTCCTCAAACTCTTTTGCTCCAATTCTCCAGCCGGTCATAATTGCATTTGCCTGAGCAAGGGCAGCTCCCACGCAATACGAGAAATTTGCAATCTGTATCGCATATGAACGCGCTGTAACATTCATTCCATCCGCATCCATCTGATTCATAAAACGCACTATAAATGTCATTGCGATGTTGTAAAGTGCTGTTTCAAGCGCAGAAGGAAAACCAATCTTAACAATCTGTGCAAATATCTTTCTTGATGTAATTCGCTCAGGACTCTGCTTTGCTTTTATAAGTACAGCCCCCATGCCGGCTACAATAATAAGATTTACAACTCTCGAAATAACCGTGGCAACAGCAACTCCCATCACACCCCAGTTGAATGCAAATAAAAATACTGAATTAAGTATTATATTGAGAACATTTCCAACAACAGTTCCTATCAAAGAATGTTTTGTATATCCAAACACTCTCAAATAACTGGAGAAAATAGGAATCAGTGCATTTAAAAAACATGTGCCGCCAACAATTCTAAGATATATTTCAGCCGGCTCAAGCAAAGCCTGAGCAATACTTACGATTCTAAGTATCCCACCAGAAAAAGTAGCAAGAACGACAGACATTACGATACCTATCAATGCGTTGAATATAAGTCCAAGTTGCCTTGCCTGATATGCTATCCCCGGTCTTCCAGCTCCGATATTTTGTGACATAACGGCTATCATACCCGATGATATTACTCCAAACATAATAATAAAAACGCCTATATATGTATTGGCTGTTCCCACTGCTCCTACAGCCTGGTCACTTACAGATGATAGCATAAGCGTATCGACCATACCGGAAAGCATGTAAAATAAAGTTTCTAAGCATATTGGCACAGATAGCTGTGTTAATGTTTTTCTTTTAGCTTCCATGTTTTTCTCCTCACATACAATTCAAGACTACCCTATCAATAATACGATATATTTCTATGTGATTCTTGTATAATATCATGTGAAAATTGCACTATTTCTACTTTAGCTTGAAGAGTACTCGGGGGAAGCTATACCATTCCGATGACTGTCTGGATTATGCCAAAGTACAGGAAATTCAGAAGTTATATCCACAGATTGGATTTTCCATTGGAAAAACTCTATCCGGTCTTTTAACAAAATAAATACAATTTTTACCTATTTCCATATCTGCGAAAACTTTTATAAATAAAAGGCAGTAAGGCTATTGCCATCACGGTATACATTACCATTACAAGCGGAATTTGTCGAAATACACAATTCCCAATCTGATAAATAAGTGGGACTTTTACACTTGCCTGTACATTTGTCAAAATTGTTGGTATCAAATTGAAAAGCGTTGTATACCCAGAAAGTGCCCGTCCTATAAATGGCAATAAGCAATATAAAAAGAACGGAATGCAAACAGCGACACTAATTGTATGCATTTTAGCCGCTACTAACATAGACACTGAAGCCGCCAGCATACTGGCTATAAATCCACATACAACTGTCAACAAATAGTATTGTCCATATGACATAATGTAAATACTATATGCCTGATACATTTGATAGGGTGTATTCATACCACTGGTTCCCATAATTCCAAAACAAATCACACTAAGTAATATAATTCCCATACAATAAATCATAACTGTCGTAACTATTCCTGCCAGTATTTTTGTTTTAACAGCTTTTGTACGTCCATACTTTGTAGAGAAAAATACTGCATCTGCTTTTGTCTGAAAATCATCTGCAAATATTCCAGCACAAATAAAACCAACTATGATTGCCAGAATAATAGAATACGTTTCTACATACATAATCATAGTATCCCATGAACTATAAGATTCGTATTCTACTGGTAATTTTATTTCATTATATTTCTTTTCCAAGTATTTTTTCTGAACAGCAGTCTTTCCATATTCTTCTGCCATCTTTTTCATATTTTTATGATAAGTGTCATAGAACTCTTGCACATTTTCTTCTGTAATTTGATTCAGAACACTTTCATCATATTCTGCATCCGGTGTTAATACCGATATTATAAACCCCCTAATATCATCTATCGGTTGCAATGTCGTTCCGTAAATTGCATTTTCTTCCTCTGAGGATTGGGCCATCGCATTTTTATTTTGTTCTATAACTTTTCCAAGTTCATCTTCTGTCAATGTACCTTTCCATGCTCGTCTGTTATCTGTAAGTTTTCTTGTTGCCATAATTCCAGTACTAGCATTTCCATTCTCATCCACATAGCGATTACTTGTAACTGCAAATCCGCTAAAAATGACAGCAAGTATCAATGCCAATCCGATTGCAAACACATTAATTTTCTTTGAAAAAATTCGTTTTAATTCTAATTTAAGCATCTTGTTTTTCCTCCGATTTTTCTCCAAAATAAAATAGAAATGCATCTTCCAGATTTTTTTCTACAGCCACAGCATCTTCTGTTGGCTTTTCTATTGAAATAATTCTAAGCTCTGCTCCTTTTTTTGTTGTTTTTATATTTCCAATCAAATATTCATTCATATATTTGTCTATCATATTTCTCGAAACATTACATTGCCATACCTTTTCTTTCATAGAAGATACTAAATCTTCCGCAGTACCTGCATAAAAAAGTTCTCCATCTTTCATTAACATAATGTTATTCGCAATGTACTCAATATCCGATACAATATGTGTAGACAAGAGCACCAAACGTTCTTCCGACAATTCACTAATTAAATTACGAAAACGTATTCTTTCATTCGGGTCTAATCCAGCGGTAGGTTCGTCCAGGACAAGAATTTGCGGATCGTTTAACATCGCCTGTGCTATTCCTACACGTCTAACCATTCCTCCAGACAAATTCTTCATTTTTCTTTTACTAAATTTTTCCATTCCTACTTGATTTAATAATTGCTTCACTTTTTTTCTGGCAAACGGCATTTTTAACCCTTTTATAGAAGAAATGTACATCATATAATCATATACGGTCAAATCTGGATAATATCCAAAATCCTGTGGTAAATATCCCAGAACTTCTCGGTATTCACCTCCTAGTTTCCATATATCTTTACCATTCCATAATATTTGTCCTGCTGATGGTTGAACAATCGTACAAAGCATACGCATTAATGTGGTCTTTCCTGCTCCATTTACTCCAAGCAGTCCATAAATTCCTTTTTTCATAACACAATTCACTTTATTGACAGCATTTACTTCTCCGTATTGTTTTGTTACATTTTTAATTTCTAATTTCATACATGTATTCCTCCAAAATTTTTTCATCAAATACCAATGACTTCTGAACACAAAAAATAAAATATACAAAAGTCAATATCAGCATAGCCACCCATACCGGAGTTACAATTTTCTGATAAATAACATCATTTGCAACAATCATCATCCATAAACCAACCCATACCAGACAGGAAAGCACTGCTATATATTCTGATTTTTCCCATCTGCTGTACAATACACGAAAACATATACAACATGAAACATTTACTGGAAGCAAAAAATTAACCACCAAATCACTTAACGAGAGTATTGTTGTTTGATATGTAATTGCCAAAAACACCATAACGATCACCAGATCCACTACTCCAAACATTAACATTCTTGCTGTACAAATCTGACGCAGTGTGTAATAAGACGCCTGCTCAATTTCAATCGCACCATTTCTTCTGTTTTTCCAAATTTCCGGGACAATCAGAACCACAAATATTGTGGCAGATATTCCCATAATCCTCATCATATCTTTTATGTCTGACGTATAATTACTCAACCATATCCATAGACACATAAGAATACAACCTTGTAAAATCCACCATCTTTTTTTTATGAATTTTGTCTGCTCATACAAAAATTCAAAATAAGATGTTCTATGTGATTGTTTCGATAAAACCGACTCTGCCAAAATATTTTGACATGCTTTTACTGTTCTGTTTTCTGCTTCAATCCTTACATATTTTTCTTCAATCTCCTCTTTATATTCCTTTATTTGTTGCTTATATTTCATCATAGTTTTTCACCTCCAACTCTTTCATTAAAAGTTCTTTTGCTCTTCCAATTCGATATTTTACAAGAGAAAGTTTGATATGAAGTAATTCTGCAATTTCTCTTTGTTTTAATTCTTGAAAAAAATATAAACTGCCGTTTCTCTAATTTCTTCCGGTAACTTTCTCACTGCCTGTTCAATAGTTAATCGGACTCCTAGCTCTTCTACATGATTTTTACCACTGTCCTCTGATTTTAGCAGTTCCTCTGATGGAATATCTTTTTTCTTTTTGTAATAATTTTTAACGGTATTTCCGGCAATTGTATAAAGATAATTCTTAACTTTTCCATATTCTTTATATCTATATAAATTAGAAAAGAAACATGTAAATACTTCTTGGGTCAAATCCTCTGCCTCATAGGAATCATAGGTATGTAGCAAACAATATTGATATATACTTGAGTAATATTTTTTGACCAGTTTTTCACACGCATCTTCATCTCCTGCTCTTGCTAGATGTACTAACAAAGAATCTGTTTTGTATTCCATTCGCAAATTTGCTCCCTCTGTTTTCTAAATAATATAACAATCCTACTATTAAAAAAGTTAGGATTCTTTTGTTTTTATTTATATTTTTCTAAAAAGGCGCATGGATTCATCAAATCCATACGCCTAATTTACATATTGTTATTATTCTTTCCGAATCCTTTCAACAATGCTTTCCCGACTCATCTTTTCAAACTGATACTTTGGTATCACATACGCAATCCCAACCAAAATTGGAATCATAAGCACACACGGTACTATCGTAAGATGCATCCGGAAGAAAAATGCCGTACCAAGTGTATTTGCTAAAATCTTCTCTGCCCCAAACACAACTAATAATACTGCAATCACAAATGCACCTCCCAAATATAGGAATCCCTCAGCCACTAGCATTTTCGATACCTGTTTTTTCGTCATTCCCACAACTTCCAAAAGTGCCAGTTCTTTTTTTCTGCTAATTACAGAGGTTGCTGTTGTATTAAAGAAATTCATAATGCCAATAAAAGCTAAAATAATGACAAGAAAACTACCGATCATATAATATTTGCTGACATACCGCTGAAAACTCTCTTTCATATCCAATACAGAAAACACATTGATCATATCATTTTCTTTCAAAATATTTTTATCAATGTATTCTTTTATCTGCTTGTCCTCGCCCTTCTTTGCATCAATGGCAGCATACATGGCTGATTCATTTCCTGTCTGGGTGATATACTCCTCTTCGGGAACCAATACCGTGATATAGATACAGTCCGCATACGGATAATCCAATGCATATGGCATCAGTGCTTCTCCGATGACTTCATAATCTTTTTGGTTTCCATTTTTGTAATCCATCTGAAAACTATCCCCAGTCTGATAATAAGAAACCGGATGCTCTGCATATTTATCACCATAATCTACAAGCACATAATTTCCGCTTTTAAATGTATCCCAAGAGCATTTTTCCCCTCTCCATTCTAATTTGTCAAACACTGACTCGCTGATTCCGAGAAAATGAACACTTACTGTATTGGAAGCCTTTGCATCTTTCCAAACCTGTTCTTCATAATCGGTCCAGTTTTTTTCATATTTATCTGCGAATGCTTCCCATGTTTTCAGAAGTTCCGGCTCCATCTTGTGGGTTTCCTCAGAATAATACACATATCCTGTCTTAGCACTATCAGGACATTCGTCCAGAATCTCTTTGATTTCAGGTGTAATACCGTTGAAATTCGTATTTGACAAACTTCCCGTCATCTGATCCAGTTGAAAATCGGAAGCTAAACGCACTTTTCGGTAAGAATCAAAATCATATCCCTGCACCAGCATCACGATACAGTTGACAACCACCATAGAAAGGGCGATAGAAAGCATAACAATCAATCCCTTTTTCCAATTTCGTAACACATTTTGAACTGCCATCCCCCACCAGGTTACAGAAGTATTCTTTTTTATTTTCCTATGTGCCTGTTCTCCTTCTGCCAAACGCAGAGCTTCCACAGGCGAAACTCTTTCCACCATTTTACAAGCCTGCAGACTGGAGAGATACACCGTTAAAAGCGTTAAAAGCGCTGCTGCAAGAAAAATCAGAGGATTTGCTGATACTACTGCCTGAGCAGTCTGTCCTGCCTGCGCACTAATTTCAGCATCTGCTGTCAAGGACGGAGCCATGCAAAGACCTGCAAGATAACCACAAAGCAATCCGATTGGAATACCAATAGCTGATAATCTCCACGCCTGCATACGTACAATTTTCTTCAACTGCTTTCCCGTTGTCCCCACATTCTTTAACAATCCGTAAGCCCGGATATCCGTTTTCACAGAAATGTTAAAAATATTATAAATAATCAGGTATCCAGCTAATATGACAAATAGAATCATTATAATTAAAGAAGAAAATGAAAAAGAATCCTCTTCAAAGAGATTATATGCCGGATTGACTTCCATTCCTGTCCCAGCTTTCGTAAATCCCGCTGCTTTGGATATCTTTTCCGTTTTCTTTTCCAGATTCCAAAGGTTCTTGTACCAGACAGAATACTCTTTCCCTCCATTGTAGATGCCATTTTCTAACTCTTTCTGCGTAACGGGATAACGATTCTCCTTTGCATAGGCTTCGGATACCCAGACCATCTGACCTAAAACAGCTTTATCCCCCTGCCAGAATCCACATATCTGAAACGTATCTGTCTTATATTGTTTCAGCATGGGATTTACTTCCCAGGTCAGCGTTACTTCTTCCCCAATCTTTGGTGTAACACCCAGAGATTCCAATATCGTGCTGCTAAGTGCTACTTCATTTTCTTTCTCCGGCAGTCTTCCTGTAGTTGGCAGACAATTAAAACTTTCTGCCATATTTTCATCTGCATATCGGACCTCTACGGAAAATCCAAACCGTTCGTCCATTCCAGCTCCCAGAAAAATACCGGAACCATATCGTTCCACATCTTCATCCTGTTCTATTGTTTTTTGCAATCTCTCCGCATCTTCTTCTGACAAATTCTGCGCAATAGCATGGGATGAATCCATAAATTGCTTAATTTCCGTTGCTCTTTTGGAAAGTATCATGGATACACTCCCCACAAAGATACTTGTGAATAAAAGGGAAGTCAGCATGATTGCAATAACAGCAATAACATTCCTGGCGCGATTCATTTTCATAAAACGCCTCGTTAATAATCGTAACGTCTCTTTATTCTCTACTTTTACCATAAAATCGCCCCCTGCTATACCAGACCACTGTCTGAAACAATTTTTCCATCTTCTATCTGTAAAATCCGGTCTGCCATCTGGGCAATCTCTTCATTATGGGTAATCATAACGATGGTTTGGTGAAAACGCTTACTTGTTACTTTCAGAAGCCCTAATACGTCCTGACTTGTTTTTGAATCCAAATTTCCGGTCGGTTCGTCAGCGAGCAAAATAGCAGGTTTTGCAGCTAAAGCCCTTGCAATTGCCACTCTCTGCTGCTGTCCACCGGATAGAGCACTTGGCAGATTTTCCAATTTTGTCCGAATACCAAGTGTATCAATGATTTCGTCTACATATTTCTTTTCAATCTTTTTTCCATCCAGCTTCACAGGAAGAATAATATTTTCCCATACATTCAGCATCGGAACTAAGTTATACTGTTGAAATACGAAACCAATATTCCTGCGTCGGAAAACGGTAAGCTCTTCATCTGTCATATGGCTTAAGTTCTGTCCATCCACAATTACCTGCCCAGATGTTGGATTATCTAATCCTCCAATGATATGAAGCATCGTAGACTTTCCGCTCCCAGAAGTTCCAACAATCGCTACAAACTCCCCCTTTTCCACTTCTAAATTTACACCATCAAGGGCTTTGACTTCTGTTTCTCCTTGTCCATATATTTTTTGTAAATCTACCGCTTTTAATATATTCATGCCATCCTCCCATCAAAAAAGCCTGTATTGCTCTTTACAATACAGACTTTATCATAACAATGTCTCCATCTGGTTTCTGAAAGATCACAGTTTTGATACTATTCCTTTTTTGATATCGGGAGAAACACAGAAAAGGTAGAACCCTTTTCTCTCTCTGATGTCACTTTTATATACCCTTTTGTGCCTGAATAATCTCTCTTGTAAGGAATAAGCCAATTCCTACTCCTGGCTGGTCTGCCACTGACAGGCTCCGATAAAACCTTCCAAATATCTTTGGTATTTCTTCTTTTTCTATTCCAATGCCATCATCAATGATATCAATCTTTACAAAAAAAGAATACTGCTCAGCTTTTACCTGAACATTTCCCCCACATGCTGTGTATTTAATCGCATTATCTACAATATTTCCGAGTGCCTCCACGGTCCATTTTGGATCACATAGAACATGCAAATCCGTGTCACATAGGCTCAGAGTAATATTCTTCTCCCTTACTTTTACGTTAAACTGCTGCTGTATGGATTCAAGCATCTGTGTAATAGTAGTATCCTCCGAATGTACTGCGATAATTCCACTCTCCATCCGTGATAATTTGACCAATGATTGTATCAGGAAATCTAATTTCTCTGTCTGCTCCAAAATGGTAGCTATCTCCTCCTGATTTTCATGATTCGTTTCAGAGAGTATTTCACCATAAATTTTCAAATTTGAAATAGGCGTCAAAGTCTGATGCGCAATGTCGGAAATAAGTTTCTGTATCACTTCTTTTTGTTCCTGTTGGTTCTTTCTTGCCAGAAAGCTACTGTCTAAATGTTGTTTCATGCTGTTTTCAAGAGCAGAATACTTTTCTTCTGATATTTCTGTCCGTTCCAGTTCTCCATCTATAGCACAATCCAGCATTTGCTGCAGCCGGTTCAAAAGCTTTTTTTCTTTCTGATAAAAAATGCTATGCCAGAAGATTCCACTTAAAACAAATATTCCTACAATCAATATAATTATTTCTATCATCCATTCACCGCCCAGGTATAACCAATTCCATAAACCGTTTTGATATATTTAGGCTTCTGCGTATCATCTTCTAATTTGTCTCTGAGACGTTTAACTGCAACAGTATCGCCCTGCCATACCTCGTCAATCAGGTATTCTCGCTTCACTACTTTTCCTCTGTTTTCGCACAGCACTTTCAAGAGTTTTTGTTCTGTCTTACTCAGTTCAATAAGCTCTCCATTTTTGAAAAATTCCATTTTATCGAAATAGAACTCAAAGCCATCAAGCTCCATAGAATTTTTAGCTGCTGCCTCTTTATTTCTAAGCTGCACAGACACTCTTGCACGCAAAACCATCAAACTAAACGGTTTCGTAATATAATCATTTGCCCCAGCGTCCAATCCTGTTACAATATCTACTTCCATGTTATTTACTGTAAGCAGAATAATCGGCACCTGACTATTTTTCCTTATTTCTCTTACAAAATCAATCCCATTCCCATCCGGCAAGTTCACATCTAATAAAACCAATGTGATATCTTCCTTTTTCAAGATTTCTCTAGCCTCCTGCAAAGTCTGGCACTGATAAAAGAGATAGGAATCATTCTTCAATGCGAGACGTATTCCATCATTTAATTTTTTGTCATCTTCAACAATCAGTAAGTTTTCACTCATATTTTCTCTGCTTTCTTTCAAATTACGCTAATTGTATCATTGCCAGTTTTATAAATCAAATCATTAAATCAAAATCTCTGGCAGAAATTAACTTATAAACAGCAAAAAGCTCCCGAAGGAGCTTTCCACGTTTTAAATGTACACTAATTCTCTTAACACAACCTCTTCTGCATCATTCCATATTTCCCATGAAGAATGTTGTAAATTAGTACTATCCACAACGATAACAGGTAATTTAATTATTCGTATTTTTTCCCGATAATGTAAATCGAAACTACCATACCACCTAATATCATAATTAAGAAAATTTTATTCAAAAGATCCCATAAAGCTATATTGAAACAATTGATTATTATAATACCTGCAAGAGGATATAGAACAACCGTTGCAAGTGTCCATATTTTTAAAGTTGTGCAGATGTATATCCAATTTCCATTGTTAAAAGATAAACCAACTAGATGTATTCTAAAAATTCCTTGTGAAACATAATTTATCTTGTTGGCATCATAATATGTTGGTAATATGTCTTTTGCAAAGAAACAAAACCATGCACCAAATAAAAGCATTCCCCCGGTAACTAGCAATATATCCCTTTTCATCTCAGCTAATGAACTTCCAGATACAACTAACATAATAATTTCTGTAATAGATATAAAAAAACATAACAAATATGCTAATATCCAGTTTTTTCTATGCTGGTGAATAGAATCCCTAACAGCCATATCGAGAGAGCCTACTACCAATTCCTCGATTTCTTTTTTATCAATATTTTTCTGTGTATCTATTTTTTCTCCACGTAACAATTCTGTAACGGTGACATCTAATATATCAGCTATTGGTATGAGTAATACGACATTGGGCATACTAAGACCACGTTCCCATTTGCTAACTGTTTTATCTGATACATATAATTTTTCAGCCAAATCCTTTTGAGTTAAATTCTTTTCCTTTCTTAATTCGGTTACAAATAAACCAAATTTTTCATTACTAATCTGATACATATATCCACCTCCTGCACACATATTATAATGAGAGTGTGCATAAATCAATCGACCAGCAGTAGAATTGCAGAATATTAGCACATAATTCATCAAATAATCTCCCCATCATGAGCTCGACCGTGCTATCCGCTGTGGAAATAATACCGGTGCTTCTGTCTACGATGATAGAGGCATTCTCTTCTTGTAAAATGCAAAAATTGTCAAATTTTAATAGTTTCTGCATTTCAGTGCATAAACTTGAATAAGATTATAACATTCCATGATTTTGAAATAAGAGAAACCAAAAGTGCGTTAGGTGGCACACGCAGGCAAGCATTTGATAAAACCGGCGAACACTATGAACTCCAAGCGCTCACACTGTTCAGGCCTATGTGAATGCGCTACTGGAAGCATACTTCTTCTATGACATCAAGAGATTTAATATTAAAGGAAAGGAATTCTTACGTACTCTTGGAAAGTATTACATTGTTGATATCGGACTTAGAAACTATCTGCTTGGATTCAGGGATCGTGATAGCGGACATGCAATAGAAAATGTTGTTTACTTTGAACTGCTACGTAGAGGCTATGATGTCTCTATTGGTAAAGTGGATAATTCCGAAGTGGATTTTATCGCAACAAAAGTAGATGACAAACTTTATGTTCAGGTCACAGAGACCATGACCAGCAAAGATGTTCGCAAGCGAGAATTACCACCACTCCAGAAAATCAGCGATAACTACGAAAAAATAATTCTATCCTTAAATACCGGAATGGATTCTTCCTATGATGGTATTAAACCCATCAACTTGATTGATTGGTTGATTTCAGAATAAAAAAGAAATTTTTAAGAAAGCATCTCTTCAGAGGTGCTTTTCTTATACCCATTTTTAAAAGGAAGTGATGACCTATGGGATTCTTTCTGAATCTATTGCTGGTCTGCCAGTCCATGTATATCAATACACCGGTACCAGTGGCAAGGAAAAAACTATCAAACATCCGCTGTATCGACTGATTTACAATGAACCAAATCCGGAAAAGCTAACATCTAATCCACAGCCTAAACCCTACCGCAATTTTCCGGCCATCCACTTTTTCTCCAATCAGACCAAAAAATAGATATGTTTCCATATAATAAAACCGAGCTTTCCGCAAGGCTTCTCTGATGATACCAACCTTACAAAAAGCTCGGAAATACGCTACTTTTCAGTACTTGATTTTATTTTCTTGACAGCAAACAGACCGTCTCGACATACTCATCATTGTCCAAACTCGTATTTTTACCAACTTCTAAAAATCTCTTTTATGAAAATTAATTCTTACTGTTTTTCTTTACTGTACTGTGAATATTTTTAATGCTTTCCAAATATTCTTCTTCAACCGGCGATAAGTTCTGCACCTGATATTTCCGATATTCTTCTGTTGCTTTTTCAATTGCCTGTGCATGACTAATCGTTCCGGCTCCTTGCAACACTTTTTCATCTGTAGTTTTCAAAACATTATCAAGGTGTTCCACATAATCTTCCATATGCATGGGATTGTGACGCATAGCTTGAATCTCCGCAAAATCAAAATATCCCGATACAATATTATTTAGGATCTTTAACTCTTCATCATTGAGATATTTTTTGGCAATACTGATATCTTTCAATACAGGAAAATCACCAGAAAAACTTTTTAATCCCATAAAAGGCTGACTGGCGTCCGCACGCTCGTATATAACTTCTGCTGCTGTATGTCCATGTGCTGCATAGTGTAATTTATTTTGTACCATTTTAAAAAATGCAATGGATTCACTACTCTTGGGATCATAATCAACACTTGTTGCATAAAGGTCAAGTACCTGTCGGTACATCACTTTTTCAGATGAGCGAATATCCCGAATACGGTCTAATAACTCTTTCCAATAATTACCCCCACCCAGATTTTTTAGCCGTTCATCATCCATTGTAAAGCCTTTTATCATGTACTCTTTTAATCGTTCAGCAGCCCACCGACGGAAATTTGTAGCAATCTTGGATTTCACTCTATACCCAAGAGAAATAATCATATCAAGATTATAATGAATTGTATTATAGTTTTTTCCATCAGCTGCAGTTGTTCGGAATTTCCGAACAACTGACTCTTCATCCAATTCTTCCTCTTCAAAAATATGCTTGATATGCTCGCTGATATTAGATTTACTTGTCTGATACAACTCACATAATTGTGCCTGTGTAAGCCAAACGGTCTCGTCTTCAAATTTAACGTCAATTTTTGTATATCCATCTTCCGTTTGATATATGATGATTTCACTCCCAATAATATTAGGATTGTCTCTTTGATCCTCCATCTTTTCCCCCTCCCTTTACCGTTCCATTAAATTCCCGATAACCTCTCTCTTAATTAAACATCTATCTTCACCTCTGTAGCAAATAGTTTCTTATTCCCTTCTCTTGGAATAAAAGATATTTTTTTACCCTTTTGAATCACTTCTATTGCACTCTCTGTCTTAGAATAAATACTTTCGGTAATGGAATATTCTTTTCCATCAGCACCAACTACATAGGCATAAAAACTTTCTGTTCCCTTTCCAACATATTTAACCGTTCCTGTAATGCGTCTAAAATCCGCATCAATAATGAGTGTCCGTGTCTCGTCATCCTGCATGCGCAACTCATTCTTGTGTGCATGATCATCCACAAGATACTGATTTTTATATTCTCTGATAATCCGATCTGTATCTGTTGCAACATCACATCCAAGCCCAAGATACAATTTCCTATCACTAATAATATAAAACTCCTCTTTGGCCCTCGTCGCCGCAACATTCATTATGTTCGCTTCGGTTACTGCCCAGCGTGCCGCCCCGCTGCTCTGCCTGTCGGCACCGAGTACAAAAAATACGATTGGAGCCTCTTTCCCCTGAAACGTATGGACAGTTCCGACATTTGTCGGTTTTCCCTGTTCATCATATCGGGTAAAGTGAATTTTCCGTAATTTCTGAGAAAGCTGATATGCCACATTGGAAAACGGTGTAATTACATAAACCACATCTTTTTCTTTTTTATCTAAGATTTTCGGATTTTTATCTATCATCTCCTTGAGCTTATGCAAAAGGAATTCTCCCTGTTCCTCGACATATTTATTGTTCGCCGTTCCACCAACATCAAACCAGTCTGTTTTTCCGTACTTTTCCATTCCCTGCACCATAAATCCGTCATAGGAAATCATGTTCGAAATTGTAAACATCGGATACCGACATCTTCTATGCACCCATAGCGGAATTCCAACCCATGAATCCTCCGCCTTGTCCTGTTTTCGATAAAACCCGTATTGACTTGCCGCATCTGCTAAAATCTGTGCGGATGCAGATGCAGATAAATATTTTTCTGTCACTCCAAAATGCTCCCCCAACATATATAGGGTATTAGAATCCAACGTAAGAACCGGTTTAATCTGCAACGGATCACCGACCACCATTACATGCCTGCTGCGATAGATTGCACCGACAGCCGCCTGTGGCAGCGCCTGTCCTGCTTCATCGATAAAAAGATGCCCCAGTGTCTCAGCTCCAAGATTTTTGCACATACGCGAAAAACTGGCAAACGTAGAACTAATCACCGGAATTGTCATATTAATCCAGTTCCATGCCGCCTCAATCACATGCTTTCGATCCAAATACTTCTCCTGCTGATCCCAGACGATAATGGCCGCCTTTACATTTTTTCTGTTCTCATAAAGAAATTGTTTTCGAATACGTAATGCCATAACAAACAATTTTGACTGTGCGACACGATACGCTTCGTCAAACCACGGGTTTGATATCTGTAAATCTTCATACTCCTGATTCATATTCAGCGGTTCTGTCTTACTGTCGTTTTTTATATTTTCATATTCGCGGACTCTTTTCTCCAAATTTGAAATTTTACCTGTTTCCACCGTCTTCCAACTGTTAAACTCCTGCTTAAGCTTCTCCTGTTTTTCATTACTTTTACTCAGCCTTGTTTGCCGCAAATGAATATTTTCATTAATTTTTTTCTCCTGTTCCCTGCATTCTATATCTTCATCATTTAATTTTACTAACTGATCCGTAATCTCATTTAATCTGCTCCTATATTCCTCTTTCTTTTTCTTTCCCGCAAAGAAGCAAGGACGTTGCTCCTTGTGTACTTGAAGGCACTGGTTCATACTGTCCATATTTTTTCGGACAGCTTCTGCCCTGTTTTGTACCTCTTTCAAACTGAGATGTAACTGTTCCAACTGCTGCCCGCATTCCTGTTTATTTTCTGCAAGCTTCTTAAGTTCTACGCACAATTCATGCTCTTTCTTCTCTAATTTTTCTTGATAGCTGCCACGAACCTGTTCCATCTTTTGAGTATATTCCTGATACATCCGAACGCTATCTGCAAATTCCTGCCTTTTTGTTCGAATCGCTTTTACTTCCTCATAATGACTCAGAAATTGTTTATATATACCTTGATTCGGCAGATAATCTTCTTCCAAATATTTGTGGATATGCTTCATGTTCGTGAGGATATTGCTCATATTATTCGCTTTTCCACCTTCAAGTGAAAATACTCCCCAAAACTTTTCTTCTCCCGGAACAGATTCTTTTACCAGTTCCTCTCTTTTCTTCCCGTTCTCATCTTCCAGCCACTCTACCGACACCTTCGCATTCGATATCTCACAAAAATAGTCCGCTTCTTTCAGTTCATTGATTAGAAAATTGTCAATCTCCTTACTCAACGGAAGTTCGTTCACAATATTTTGAACCGCACCATTATTCGAACTTGCAACCACGATATTATTTTCGATAATATGTTCCGGGATCTCTCCAATCGATGCATGATTAAAATAAATTGTTTTCTCTGTTCCTTTGATAAAATGGTCCGAAAGTTTCGCAATACTATACGCCTGCTGTACCACTAACTGCGCAAATATGTCCTTCAAAAGCGTCGTTTTTCCGGTTCCAGGCGGACCGTTGACACTTCTCATCTGATTGTTGTCAAAGCCGATGGATAAGTTTACCGCAACTTGCTGCATCAGAGAAAGCGCATATGTCGTATTGCTTGGAAACCTTCCCAGGGGATAATTCTTCGGCTGCAGAATTTGTTCAAACAGATGCGGATGAAAATTCACTGAATCTTTTTTGCTGTCAAGGTTCATGCGTTCCTTTTTATTTCCATACAAATAAGCATTCAAATTAACCGTTTCGATTTTTTTTGCTTTTTCCAGATCATCGATGAAAAAAGAATGCAGATTCGTCGCTTCAGTCTCGATATTTCCCAAAATCTTCATCCGGCAATTTATTATATTAACCTCATGTCGCAGGAGTTCCTTTTGCATCGCAGCATTAAACTTCGCCGAATCCCCTGCTGTCTCATCAAAATCCTGAGCAAGCTGATTTTTAAAATCTTTCTCAAATTCCCGAAACTCTTTCTCATAGGGAACTTTTTTGAATTTCCGTATGTAAGCACTTTCTGTAAAGAATGTCATATCCTCCAGAAAATTAAGATTCTTATCGAAATACAGCGCAAAACTGAACTTGTCTCCGAAACGAATATCCTCATCCGTCGCTTCCAAACCATACTCTGCATGAAGTATGTCCACAACTTCCTGAAATTTAAAAATATCAAAATAGACAACGACTCCTCCTTTTTGCCGTCGATTCCATTTCTTTTTCTCAATTTTATGCAGAAACAGAGAATAGAAATCCTGTTCCTGCAAATCATTCAGAGTGAGAATAGCCTTATCATTCAAACCGATGTCTCCCTCCGATAAATGTTCCACCATTATCCATGATTCTAAAATCTTATTTTTTTCTATCATTTATGAACAAAACTCCTTCGTATCTGTTTGAACTCTCTATCTATCTTCCGATACGTATTCACGTTTCTTCAAATGTAAAATTATGTCCCACTAACCAAAACTAACAAAGGGACTTAAAGAACCAAGTCAAAGAAAAAGGATTCTCCTATTTCTACGATATCGTCATATCATCCGAAAATGTTCCAGTGCCTCCCTTATAGCCGCTTCTTTCCCTGGCGGACACTTCGGCTGTCTAGAGTTTTCCAATTTTGACAGGTTATAATTTGCCCTCTCAATAATGCCGCATTTCTGCTTCACCTGTGCGATATACAAGTTGCTAACTTTCAATCCGCTTTGCTTTAGAAACATAATCCTTGACTTCCTCATAGGTCGCTTTACTCTCCGCCGCCATCAAATCAAGCTCATCCATCTCTAATTCCACATTGATATGCTTCAACTTATTTGATTTAAATTTGGAAAGCAACACGATACTTTCCACATGTGTTGTCACTAGCATAGGAACACACATTCTTTACCTCGTCTGCGATATGGGAACACATTTCTTTCGCTGTTTCTACTGCTTTTGATTTCTTCCCAAATCGTTCTTTTGCGTTTCCAATTTCATTTTTGAATCCTGTTTTATATATGAAAATAATTTTATAGGGATCTTTCTCTCCATTTTCATCGTAACCACCGACAATAACTTTTTCGATGGTACTTTCAAATATTCCTCTGTCAAATTCTTCTAAAACTTGATTTTTTGACAATGCCTTCTTAAAATCTGCAAGTCTTCTTTGTAAGCTTCCCTCATTGTCATATTGCTGTTCCAACATACTCAGCTGTGATTTTGCTTCAGACAATTTCTTTTCATATCCCATATCTGTTTCCTCATAAATGTCTTTAGCTACAACACCTTCTAAATAATTTTCCAGCAACTTTTTTCTCTTATATTGAATATTATAAACGCTTCTATTAAGCTTTTCAATTTTATCTTCTATCGAATCTTCCAATAAAGTTTTCTCAACTCTCTTAATAAATTCCTCCAACACGTCTTTATGATCCATACATAACATGCGGTAAGATTCAATAAAAGCATCCTCTATAACCTGCTCTGGAATTCCTTTACTGTCTGGGCAAAACCTTTTACCATGCTTCGTTGATTCCACGCATTGCCAAATAGTTTTTGTATATTTTGAGCTGCTATGCCACCTTCGCCTTGATAAATTCGCACCACAAAATCCACACTCCAACATACAGCTAAATGCATACTGTCTACTGAATTTTTCTCTTTTCCCAGGAACAACTCCCTTTTTACGTCCTCCATTACGACGTTCTCGTATTTCCTGGGCTCTTGCAAAAGTTTCCTCTGATATAATTGCTTCATGATGGTTCTTTATATAAAACCTATCTTCTTCACCAAGATTTTCCAACCTTCTCTTTGATATTGGATCTACTGTAAAAGTCTTTCCTAATAAAATATCTCCTTTATATTTTTCATTATTAATAATTCCCATCACACTGGAAGAGGTCCATGGATTTCCCCTAATGGTTGGTATTCCCTGTTCGTTTAATTCCCTTGCAATCATCGTACTTCCAGCTCCTGCAACATATCTATCAAATATGTATCGAACCGTTTCCGCACCTTCTTCATTAACAGAAAGCGATTTAGTCACCACATCATAATCATAACCTAAGCATCCCTGAAATCCAACGAGTTCTCCTCGTTTCATTTTCATCTTTAAGCCTTTTTTTACATATGCAGATGTATTTTCCACCTCTTGCTGTGCAACAGAACTTAAAATAGTCAGTAAAAATTCGCCATCCTTTAAGGTATTAATTTTTTCAACCTCAAAATATACTGCTATATTCCTTTCTCTTAGCATTCTTACATATTTTAATGTGTCTAAAGTATTTCTTGCAAATCGTGGAATACTCTTTGCAATTACCATATCAATATTTCCTGAAAGGCATTCCTGAATCAGTAACTGAAATTCTTCACGTTTATCTGTTTTCGTTCCTGTGATAGCTTTATCTGCAAAGACTCCGGCAAAT
Source organism: Ruminococcus sp. OM04-4AA (assembly GCF_003462585.1). Classification (NCBI taxonomy): domain Bacteria; kingdom Bacillati; phylum Bacillota; class Clostridia; order Eubacteriales; family Oscillospiraceae; genus Ruminococcus; species Ruminococcus sp. OM04-4AA. The sequence goes on from NZ_QTZH01000027.1 coordinate 43,287, forward strand.
ACCCACTGTTTATTACTTTTAATCAAATCAGTATAATACCTGACCATTGAATTATAGCTTTTAATCTGATCTTCATCATCAGTACTAACACGACAATATGCGGCAACTCTTAATCTGTCAATCCTTCTTCCATTAGAAATATCTTCACCAGAACTATTCGCTTTAATGATTTCAACTTCCATTTCACCGATCCTTTCTTATGTATTCCTATCGTAGTGTTGATATTATTCTACAACGCAACTCTGTGCTAGTCAAGCAGTAATATTGGAAATTACACCATAATCTTTTTTTAGTTTTTTCTCTATTAAGCGATATTCATTTTCATTGATAAGTTTTAATGTTCTAAGTTGCTTTAGCATGGATAGCTGCATACTATATCTTAATAATTTTGTACTGTTCATTTTCCCTCCCTTATTTATTTTATAGATAATCCTGCAGGTAGCTGTCGGGTAACAGCTTCATTGGTATTTCACCATCTTTTCAGACCGGGCAGCCTTCCCGGAAGTATCATTATCAGAAACAGTCTCTTCGCAGCAAAAATCCCACTTTCTGATCACAGTCCAATATTTATCGCTCGTGCCTTTACTTCAATATCCCTTTGATATTTCTTCGTTTACAACATTTCCTCTTTGCGTCACGATGTCGCAAAGTAATAATGCAGACAGTCCTGGCGTATCCGCTGTATAGCTTCTCTGTTTCATATGTCCTGCAGGATAAATATTAAATTGTCAAGGTACAAGCAACGCTAAATATTCTTATCAGCAGAAAGGGATGCTCTTATACATTATTTAGCGAACCATTTTAAATCCCAGAATTGTTTTTATCAGTTTTGTTTCCAAGCGTCTGCGAAGCGTTTCATCCACACAATAATGAATACTTCCATATTCGTCATACATTTTTCTAATTGATAATTTTGCAATGTATCCCTCATAATGTTTCAATACTTTATTTATCGCCTGGATATCACCTTCCAATGCTCTTTCAATCACGCAAAGCGGTATCAATTTTTTATTACTTACACTTTTTTCTTCTGTTTTCATTTACATTTTCCTCCAGCATAGCCTTTAGTATTTCAAGTGATCGTGTTCGATGCTCATGTACCGTACTTCTGACAAGATTCAATTTTCTTGCTATATCAGCATCATTCATTTCCATAAAATACGACAAAAGAATAACATCCCGTTTTCTTTCCGTCAGTGCTTTCAATGCTTCTGCCAAAAGAGCATCTTTTACCACCACATCATAACCGCCTGCACGAAAATAGCTTTTTTCCAATGCATACTCATTGATTATAGAAAAATTCTCTATTTCCCGTTCCGATAATTCTGAAAACAAAACTTCATGTTTTCTAAGATATGCCAAATGTCTTTCATAATCCACCACTTCGCCTTTCAATGCTAATTTACATTTTCGATCAAATTGATGCCTGACTGTTTTTTCATCATAGGAAGAAGATTGCTCCATAGAGTTCACCTCCTTCCCGACCACAAGATATGAGCAAAGGTCTTTTTCCCTTTCCCCCTTATCCCGATTGAGAACTTCTCATTGTTCGGGTTTAAAAGAAAAACTCTATAAAAAGTTTTCGTAATATATAAAAAACGTCCTTACGGATTGAAACCCATTGGACGTTTTTATATAAATAATCTAATATTCAAAAAGTAATCTTCTCCCTTCTTTCTATGTAATAAAAAAAGCGGAAATAATAATTT